>NZ_JBEAAL010000008.1:0-260250 GCF_040066075.1 Neorhizobium phenanthreniclasticum | reverse complement strand
CGCTTCGCGCTTACATCACCGCGATAAATCCCAAAGGGATTTACGCTTGGCGCGGGGTGGAGCAGCCCGGTAGCTCGTCAGGCTCATAACCTGAAGGCCGCAGGTTCAAATCCTGCCCCCGCAACCAACGATCCCTGCGATCCCAAAGAGCCCCCTCCGTGGGGCTTTTTGCGTTTCTGGGTGCCGGAAACCGCAGCTTCTCCCATCAGTTCCTTAAGGACTGCCGTCTGTTCGCGGAACTGCGGGTTCTTCTTGCCGCAGGCGAACGTCAGGATCGCCGCCAGATCGCCGCGCAGCACAATCGCGAGTTCATCGCCATTCGGCACCAGTTCGATCCGCTCGACGAGCGTGCGCAGCATCTGCGCTGCACGCCCCCGTGTCTCCTCATTGCCAAGTTGGTCGTGAAGGGCAGCGATCTCCTCGTGGTAATATTTTGCAAGGTTGGGATGCAGCAGGGGCGGCGGTTCGTCAGCGTCATCGAGAATCCCGGCGAGTTCCTTCTTTCGCGCTTCGAGCTTGCCGCTAGCTCCTTCAGCAGATCCACTGGCATCGCGTCCTTGAGATATAGATCGAGGATCTTCTCATGCTCCCGCTCAACCCGTTTGAGTTCGGCTTGGGCGGCTTCGATTGATACACGGGCCTCCATGCGTGCCTTGTTCACCTCACGTGTGAACTCGTCGCAAAACTCCTTGAAGAGTTCCGGTTCCATCAGGTGCTTGTCGAGCCCGTTCAGGATGCTCGCTTCCAGCGTGTCGCGACGGATGTTGAGCCGGTTGTCGCAAGTGCCTTTCGTTCGGGCATTGGTGCATCCGAGCATGTCCTTGGAGATCATCGAATAGCCGCCACCGCAGCAGCCGCATTTGACCAGACCAGTGAACAGGTGTTTTGGGCGCCGGCGGTCGTTCAGGCTCATGTTGTCGCCCGAACGCGCTCCGGGCTCCAACGTCAGCTGGTTCTGTCGCTCCTTCACGAGCTTCCAAATACTTTGGTCGATTATTCGGAGCTCGGGGACGTCCTGGACGACCCAGTCGCTCTCTGGATTAAGACGCGACACGCGCTTGCCTGTGTCCGGATCCTTCAGGTACCGGAGGCGGTTCCAGACCAATTTGCCGACATAGAGTTCATTGTTGAGGATGCCGGTCCCGCGTTTCGGATTGCCGTGGATGGTCGACGGCCCCCATTCGCTGCCCTGCGGACCCGGTACACCTTCGCTGTTCAACATCATCGCGATCGTGCGGGAGGATTTGCCGGCGAGATATTCCGCGAAGATCCGGCGAACGATGTTGGCTTCCACGTCATTGATCGCTCGCTCGCCACGGCTGGCCTCTCCAGAAGAGTCGATCTGCCGCACGACATCGTAGCCATAGCAGAGACCGCCACCCGATTTGCCGTCCTCGACCCGGCCGCGCAGGCCGCGGCGCGTCTTGTCGGCGAGATCCTTCAGGTACAGTGCGCCCATCGTGCCCTTGAGGCCGATATGCAACTCGCTGACTTCCCCCTCAGAAAGTGTGACGATGCTGACGCCGGCAAAGCGCATGCGCTTGTAGAAGCCGGCAATGTCCTCCTGGTCGCGCGAAAGACGGTCCAGCGACTCCGTCAGGATGAGGTCGAACCGGCGCTTGAGGCCGTCGGCGATCAGTTCCTGAACGCCAGGCCGCAGCAGTGATGCGCCGGAGATCGCCCGGTCCGTATAGCTGTCGACGATCGTCCAGCCCTCGCGCTCTGCGCGGGCGCGGCAGATCCGCAGCTGATCCTCGATCGAAGCGTCGCGCTGGTTGTCGGAGGAGTAGCGGGCGTAGAGTGCGACCTTCATGCGGCGATCTCCCTAATCCGGGAGGTGGTCGGGGGATGCGCGCTCCCGTTCGGCTTCGACGAATTTGCGCGCGGCTTGCCGCGCCAGCAGGCGGACGAAGTCGCGAAGGCGCTGATCGGGCTTTGCGGGATCGTAGGCCGGCATGGCCTCGGATGGTTGAAGAACCACCCGGACGCTCCCAGCCGCGCTCCCTTTCCGCTTTGCCACAACGCAATCCTCGCCAGAAAACGGGTCGATCCGTTCCTGGCAAAGAGTGGGGCGTGAGCCCTTATCTGTGAATGCGAATTCCCGGGCATTCTGGAAAACTCCGGCGCATAGCACTGATTTGCCCGCGTCTCACGCGCATTCGGGCGTAGTGAACCGCCCCGGCTTTGCCAGAGACCCCAACTCGTGAGAAGTAGGGTCTATGACAAGCAAAACGACGAACAAATTTTCTCCTGAAGTCCGTGCCCGCGCGGTTCGAATTGCGGGTTTCGGTAATTCGCGGACAGGGATTCCATTAAATCCCGGACAGCAATTTCACTAAATCCGGGACAGCATTTCCGCTAATTCGCGGACAGCGATTCCGGTAAATCCCGGACAGTCTTTCGGGATAAAGAGATCGACTTTCGCACGCGCCGTTTTGCCATTCTGGACCTCGATTTGAACGAGGGGCTGATGAATGGCGAGACGGAAGCAGGCGAGACACATCGGTCATTCCGTTCAAGACAAAGCGAAGTCAGCTCATAGCGCGAAACGGAAATGATTTTCGCTTCGACTGTCTCATTGACGTTGAAATGTACAAGTCTCTGTGGACTCAGGCCCCCGCAACCACGCTTTTCCCCGACGGGACCGCTAAAACTACGATCCTCTACGAGTGGCCATTGTAAGAAGGGCGCTTGATCGCGATGGTATGCGGCATTTGCCCGCGGATGGAGGAATACTCGCGCGGCGTACCATTAGTTCCTGCTGGCCGCGCTATCGGTTTGGGTTGCTGCAAAGGTTAGGTCATTTGAAACGCGCAATTTCAAATAACGAGCCGTCGGTTCGGTTCCCTTCAACTGCAATGCTGGACGTGAATGACCTCGTCTGAGGTTCTGCTCTCTTCAAGAGCGCTACTCAAAAAACCAAGTAGTCATGCGCACCGAGTAAGCAACAAACGCTTATGGGTCGAAAAACCAGATCGGGCCCCGAGTTCCTAAGAAAGCCCCTCCTGCCAAGCCTGGTAGACGGTCGTTATGCTGAGGCGAAAACCCGGGCTGCAGGTAATTCGTCCGCTGCCGTACGAACGAATGTCAAGGCTCGCCGCGATCGGTTCAGGGCCTTACGGATAATCGTGGTCCTCAGGGCGTCAGCGTTGACGTGGCCGCCCGGTAGCACCTGTCACGGCAGCGATGTTGCGGGTGGTCGCTATCGCCACCGCTTTATATGGTCGATGAGTGCCCGAAGCTTGGGAGGAAGATTGCGCCGGCTGGGATAGTAAAGAAAGAAGCCGGCAAACGGAGGGCAATAGTCCTGAAGGAGAGGGACCAGTTGACCGGATTCGACATAAGGTTTGAAGGTGTCCTCCATTCCGAAGGTGATGCCGCCGCCGGCACAGGCTGTGCGGATCATCAGCCACATGTCGTTGGTGGTAATCTGCGGGTCGACAGCCACGTCGAACTCCCGTCCATGCTGACCGAATTCCCAACGATAGGGTGCGCTGTGTGGCGCTGGACGCCAGCCGATACAACGATGCGTTGAGAGTTCCGAAGGATGTCCAGGCTTGCCGAAACGTTCGATGTAGGACGGCGCAGCAAAGGCGCCCTGGCGCTGCTCGCCCGACACCGGAACGGCGATCATGTCCTGATCGATGACTTCGCCCAGTCGTACCCCCGCATCATAGCCTTGCGCGACAATGTCAAACTCGTCGTCCGTGACGGTCACGTCAATCTGAATGGCAGGAAATGCGTCCGCGAAACGCGCAAGAAGCGGCCCTGAGATGAACTGCTCGGCGATGGATGACACCGCCAGCCTCAAAAACCCGCTCGGTGCGTTGTCGCGGTCCGCCGTCGCGTCGAGCGCCAGTCCGACTTCGGAAATAGCCGGCGCCACCCGCTTATACAGTTGTTCGCCGGCCTCTGTGAGACTGACACTGCGCGTCGTGCGCTGGACGAGCGCGACACCCAGCCTATCCTCGAGGCGTCGGATGGTCTGGCTAACGGCTGGCCTCGTAACGCCCAAATTCTCCGCGGCCACGCGAAAACTCCGCGCTTCGGCGACGGCCAGGAAAACAGAAAGGCCATTCAGATCGATTTCCATTGGTTAGAAGCAGTTACCACAGTAGTCATCATTGGGCAAATTGTTCGCTCCCATCGACGCGTCTACCATGGATCTCACAGCTAGGAGACAGCCGAATGACGCTTGATCACTACAAACTTCTTGGACGGTCGGGCTTGCGAGTTTCGCCGTTGAGCCTCGGAACGATGACCTTCGGTTCCGACTGGGGATGGGGGGCGGACGGTGACGAGGCCCGCCGTATCTTCGATCTCTATGTCGACCGTGGCGGCAACTTCGTGGACACGTCGGTCAATTACACCGACGGCCGCGCCGAGCGCCTGCTTGGGACCTTCATCGGCGACAAGCGCGAGCGGATCGTCCTTGCGACGAAATTTACGATGGCACGCGAACTGGGCGACCCGAACTCCGGAGGCAACCACCGCCTGAACATGGTGCGGTCCGTCGAGCAGAGCCTGACGCAGCTCGGCACGGACCGCATCGACCTCCTTTATCTGCATGCATGGGACATGACGACCCGGCCGGACGAGATCATGCGAGCACTAGACGACCTCGTTCGCACCGGGAAAGTCCTCTATCTCGGCATCTGCAACACACCTGCATGGCGCGTTGCACAGATGCAGACGCTCGCCGACATGCGCGGCTGGTCTCCTTTCGTGGCGCTGCAGATCGAATACAGCCTCGTGGAGCGGACCGTCGAGCACGAGCTTCTGCCGGCGGCTGAGGCTTTGGGCCTCGGCGTGCTTCCGTGGTCGCCGCTCGGCGGTGGCGTCCTCACGGGCAAATATTCCCTTGCCGACGTCGAGGATTCGCAGGAGGCGACGGTGTCTGCCAGCCGAAAGGGTGTCATAGCTTCGTCCGGACATCTGAACGAGCGTGCGATCGAGATTGCGGACGAGGTTCGAGCCGTCGCCGAAGAGGTCGACTCTACACCATCGCGGGTAGCGCTTGCCTGGACGCTGGCCAATCCGACCGTCGTCTCCCCCATCATCGGCGCCCGCACGCTCGCCCAGGCCGAGGACAATCTCGGAGCTCTGGATCTGGTCCTTGCACCGGAACAGCTGGAACGACTGGACCGGATCAGCGCACCGAGTCCCGTCTTTCCCGCCCGCTTCACGCAGCGCCCCCTTGTCCAACAACTGATCTTCGGTGGTGCCGCGGTCGAACGCCGCGACTGACCGCGGAGACGACGTGAGGCCTGTCGACGATGCGCTCAGCTCCACGGTCGGTCGACAGGTTTCATCAACCCTCAGCAACTGGAAAGGACCGATACCATGACCAATCTTTTGAGAGACCGCCGGACCGCCCGCCCGAGCCGAACAGCTCTGATCGCATTGGGATTGCTGTCGCTCGCCCTGCCGGGCGCAGCCATCGCCAACACCGCGGCAACGCAGGTGCAGGCTACGGACAGCGCCGCGATCGAGCAACGGAACAAGGCAATCGTCGAAGCCGCCTTCGAAAAATGGCGTGGGGGTACCTACGTCTTCGCGGAACTTCTCGCTCCCGATGTCGTCTGGACGATCCATGGCTCCGGGCCGGTTGCCGGCACCTATCGCAACCAGCAGGACTTTGTCGAACAGGCATCGCGCCCCTTGACCAGCCGCCTCGCGACGCCGATCGTGCCGGAGGTGCATAACATCTTCGCCGACGGTGACACGATCATCATCCGCTTTGACGGAACGGCGACCACGACGTCGGGCGCGCCGTATAGCAACCAGTTCGTCTGGATATTGAAGATGAAGGATGGCCTCGTCGTCAATGCGGAAGCCTTCCTGGACCTCGTTGCCTATCAGCAGGTGGTCGACAACAACGCCCCGCGTACCCAATGACGGGCGCCCGGCTTCGGCAGGCAGGCACGTCTGCCGAGCCGCCACCGCGCATCCATGCGCGACCTCTCCAGACCGACAGTTTCATCGTTTAATGGAGCCAAACCATGCGACCGGCATTTGCAGCACTCGTGGCCGCCACCCTTTCAATTCAATCCGTAGAAGCACGCGAGACAAATTTGCAGCCGAACCATCCCTACGTCGGCATGTGGGTCACCGACGACAACCGCGTTCGTCACGAACTTCTGCCGAACGGACGCTATGTCGAAGCCCGTGGCCAGCGCGAGCGAGCCTATGAAGGCCGATACGAAGTCGAGGGCACGCATATCGAGTACTGGGACGACACGGGTTTCACCGCCAACGGCGATTTCGTCGATGCCGACACATTGCACCATGGGGGCATGATCTTGCGCCGCAAACCAGCGACGCCTTGAGTCATTGGGTAAACCTCCGCGATGCGGAAACTGTTCGAAGCAATGGGTGCCGCAGGTCTTCCTCGAGCCATCTGACAGGGCGGAGGCCATTCCCCCACCGCCCGTCATCGTGCCTTGTCCACCTCTCGCAGGAGATCGATGAAGGCCCGTAACGGGGACGGCACGTGCCGGCTGCGCGGGTAGTAGAGCGCCAGCCCCGGTGTCGGCGGACACCATTCATCAAGTACCGTCACCAACTGGCCCGACGCCAGAAACGGCCGGGCGAAATATTCGGGCACATAGGCGATACCGCGCCCATCCGCCGCCGCCTGCACGAGAAGATCATTGTCATCGAGAGTGAGATTGCCCGGCACGTCGATCACGACTTCGGCGCCGCGTTTGGAAAATTCCCAGCGATAGCGCTTTCCGCTCGGTAGACGTTGGCGGATGCAGCAATGCGCATTCAGGTCGTCTGGTGTGTTCGGTCTTGCTTTGCCGTCGAGGTAGGACGGCGCTGTCACGGCAAGGAAACGCACGTCGCCGCCGAACTTCACTGCGATCATGTCTCGGGGCACCGCCTCGAACAGTCGGACGCCCGCATCGAAACCCTCTTCCACGATATCGACAAGCCGGCCTTCCGAAACCAGATCAAGCTCGACATCGGGATAAAGATCGAGAAAACGCGGCACTACGGTTTGGAGCAGGATACGGGCGCCGCTCTTGTTCGCATTTATCCGCAGTGTGCCGCTGGGGGTGCCGCGTTCTTCCGAGAGGGTATCGAGCGCCTGGTCGAGATCCTGAAGAACCGGATCGAGCCGCGCGACCAGGCGCGCACCGGCCTGGGTTAGCGACACGCTGCGTGTCGTCCGGTTGAAGAGCCGGACGCCCAATTTTCCTTCGAGCCCGATGATCGAGTGGCTGAGTGCGGAGCGCGAAACGCCCATGACGTCGGCCGCTCTGCGGAAGCTCCGGTGGCTGGCCACCGCCGCGAAGGCGGCAAGATCGTTCAGGCTGGGGCGCACCATTCGTGATTTATCCTCACCATCTCATCTCATATTGCCAATCTTATATCACCAATCCTCCAGGTCTACATTCGGAGATGAACAGATGAGGAGATCACATGCCAAAGACATGGTTCATCACCGGCGCTTCTTCGGGACTCGGCTTGGAGATGACGCAGCAATTGCTTGCACAGGGACATACGGTCGTCGCGACCGTTCGCCAGCCAGGGTCACTGACGCGAGTCCGGCAGACTTACGGCGAGCGTTTGGACATCGTTGCGCTCGATCTGGTCCAGCCCAAGAGCATTAGGTCGGCTGTCGAAGGCGCCTTCAAGCGTCACGGTCGGATAGACGTCGTCGTCAGCAATGCAGGCTACGGCCTGTTCGGTGCTGCGGAAGAGCTCACTGATGAAGAGATCGACCGGCAAATTGCCACCAACCTGACGGGATCCATTCATCTGATCCGTGCCGCATTGCCCCTTTTGCGAAAACAAGGCGAGGGGCGGATCGTCCAGGTCTCGTCCGAAGGGGGGCAGATCGCCTATCCGGGCTTCAGCCTCTATCATGCCACCAAGTGGGGCATCGAGGGCTTCGTCGAATCCGTCGCACACGAAGTGGCGCCTTTCGGTGTCGACTTCATCATCGCCGAACCGGGGCCGACTGGCACGAGTTTTGGAGCCAATCTCGTCCGTGCAGAACCCATGGGCGCCTATGAGGACACCCCCGCCGGCGCTGTTCGCCGCGCGATCGGCGATGGAAGCTTCGAAATCAAGGGAGATGCCGCGCGCACTGCCGCCGCAATCCTATCGGCGGCCGAGAGCGCAACGCCGCCATTGCGGCTGGCATTGGGCAGCACGGCCTATTCCTCTATCTCACAGGCGCTCTCGGCACGCCTGTCCGCTATCGAGGCGCAGCGGGAAGTGGCGAATTCCGCCGATCGGCAGGACCTGTGAACCGCGACAAGCGCCTGGAAACACAGACCTCATGAACAGGAAAGGAAACACCATGTCCATCCGACCAGCCATTTTGGCGCTCGCCGTCAGCATTTCGTCGTCTGCCTTCGCGCAGACCGCCACAGAAAACCAGATCGTAGGCACCTGGCGCATGATGTCGGCGACGATCGACCCCGGCGGGAAAAATATCGCCGCCTATGGAGAGAAGCCTAACGGTCTTCTCGTCTTCACGCCCGACATGCACTTCGTGGAGGTTCTGACCGACGCCGAGATCCCGCCGTTTGCTTCCAATGTTCGTGGTGAGGGAACGGACGATGAAAATCGCACGGCCATGGCGCGCAGCATCGGGTTTTTCGGAACCTACACCGTTGATGAGAAGGGCGAATTCAGCGGAAACCGTGTCGAGGGATCGACATTCCCGAACTGGATCGGCAGCGTGCGAACACGTGATGATCTCACGCTCGTCGTCGATGGCGACCGTATGACCGAAAATTTCCGGCGACCGGACGGGACCAGAATCAGGATCGAATTCCAGCGCGTGAAATGAGGCCCGGCAGGCGGGGGTTCGGACACGGTCTTGACCTGTCGCTAACGAGCTTCCGTCCTTCGGTCAAGACCAAGGACGGAAGCCATCCGGAGGAGGAAAGCCATGCTCTTCAATCGTCGTTCCATGTTCAAGGCGGGAGCCGCCGTAACCGCGTTGGCGCTTTCAACGCCTCAAATCATGACCCGCGCCGCCTTCGCAGCCGCTCCACCAAGACCAGAGGTCACCAACAGCGGTTTCCATCGCTTCATGCTGGGCAAGTTCGAGATCACCGTCATCCTGGATGGCATGCGGACATTCGACGGACCTCATCCGACCTTCGGTGCCGATCAAAGTGCCGACGAGGTCGCATCCTTGATGAACGCCAACTTTTTGCCGTCGGATCGGATGATCGGGCAATTCAACCCGGTCCTGGTGAACACAGGCACCGAACTCATCCTCTTCGACACCGGCAACGGGCAGGAAGGCAGGGAGTTCGGAACCGGACACCTGGCGAGCCGTATCACAGCATCTGGCTATACGCCGGCCGATGTGACAATCGTCGCGATTTCTCATCTGCATGCCGACCACATCAACGGCCTCATGGAGGGCGACCGTCCGGCGTTCAGCCAGGCGCGATATGTCGTCAGCCAAGCGGAATGGGACTTCTGGGCTTTCACCGACTTTGCAGGAACGCCCGCCGCCGTGCATGCGACGGCCATCCAGAGAAAGGTCCTGCCCCTCGGGGGGAAAATGACTTTCATCAGCGCCGGCGCGTCGATTGCGCCGGGTGTGACGAGCATGGTGGCCGCCGGACACACGCCCGGTCACATGGCGTTCCTGCTGGAATCGGCAGGCCGCAGCCTGCTTTTGACCGGCGACACGGCGAACCATTTCGTCGCTTCCCTGCAGAAGCCGGATTGGGAAGTTTCTTTCGACATGGACAAGGGCGCTGCCGCCAACAGCCGCAAAAGGATATTCGGCATGCTGGCTGCCGAAAGAATTCCGTTTATCGGCTATCACATGCCTCATCCTTCAGCCGGCTACGTAGAGCCCTTCGATACGGTTTCCGCTTCGTGCCGGTGAGCTATCAATTCCTGATCTGACGCCGGCGGAAACGGATTTATCCCCTGGCCTGCCAGTCGTAGCTCCGCATGTAGTCGAGAAAGGCGCGCATGGCGGCGCTCGGGAGGCGGCGGCTGGGGTAGTATAAAAACCAGTGCGGTAAGGTGGGGCTCCAGTCGGTGAGAAGCTCCACCAGCCGGCCGGTTTGGATATGCGGCTTGGCGTAGTCATCCAAGACATGGGCAATCCCTCTGCCTGCCAGCGCAGCTTGCAGTTCGTTATGGGCGGAGCTGACCGTCAATCGGCCCGTTGGCGTGACTTCAATCTCTTCGCCCGCCTCGTCGAACTGCCAGGTGACGAGCGTGCCGCCTGGGAACCGACGTCTTACACAGTCGTGATTGACAAGTTCGTGCGGTGTCTGCGGCTGTCCCCACCTTCCGATATAATCCGGTGAAGCGACGATGGCGTAGCGAAGTGCAGGGCCAAGCGGCAGCGCGATCATGTCCTGCGCCAGCTGCTTGCCGAACCTGACACCGGCATCGAAACCCTGCTCCACGATATCGATGACGGCCGCATCGCTGATGATCTCGATTTTCACCTCTTGATAGGCATCCAAGAAATCGAACACCAGCGGACAGAGAAAATGATCGACGGCCGGCGCGGGCGCGTTGATCCTGAGCGTGCCGGATGGGCTGTCCCGCAGTTCATCGACCTCGGCGATGGCGAGCCTGATGTCGCCCAATGCAGGTGCCAGGCGTTCAAGAAGGCGCTGGCCTGCCTCCGTGGGGAACACGCTCCTCGTCGTTCGATTGAGGAGCCGGATACCTAGAGCCTCTTCCAGGGCGTTCATCGTTTGGCTCAAGGCCGATGAAGAGACCCCTCGCTCAAGCGCTGCCGCGCGGAAACCGCCGCAACGCACGATGGCCACGAAAACGTCGAAGCTGTCCAGACGAAGAGGGTTCATTGAGAAGCATTTCTAATCAAGCTGATAAACTTAGCGCAGCTTATCAGATCAATCGTCCGGTGTCATGGTTGGCGTAGAGTTCAACGCCGCGCTCCATCCGGTTCCTTTGCGGGTCATTTAGGCCCCTGCGTAGCGAAGCCGAGCGTGCCCAATGCGAAAGGGAAGACCGATGAATGCCTTCACCCTCAACAGACGCGCTGTCATGCTGTCCGCCGTCGCAGGCGCATCAAGCATGCTCATACCCGGCCTGGCCGGTTCCGGCGCAGCCAACGCCCAGGCCACGCCCGCGCCCGCTGGCAATGCCGGGCATTACCGCTTCCGCGTCGGGGACATCAGCGCGACAGTGTTGAGCGACGGCGTGATCGGTGGCCCGCCGCGCGTCTATGCAAGCGATGCGCCGGAAGCCGAGCTTCAGGAGGTCCTGCGGCAGGCTTTTCTTCCGGCCGATCACATGACACTCAACCTCAACACGCTGCTGATCGAAACCGGCGGCCGGCGCATTCTGATCGAAGCCGGAGCCGGCAAGACCATGGGCCCGAACGGCGGCCAGATCTTTGATAACCTCACGGCTGTGGGCCTCGCGCCAGCGGACATCGACGCGATCGTTATCTCCCATACTCACCCTGATCACGTGGGTAACTTGAGAACCGCACATGGCGGCAAGGCCTTTCCCCGCGCCACGGTCTTTGTCCCGAAGGCGGACTGGGACTTCTTCGTCCGCACCGATCCGGATCTCTCCTACATGCCGGTGCCGGAGGAGTTCCGCCTGCGCTTCGCCGCAAACATCAAGAACAGCCTCACGCCGTTCATGAACGATGTGGAGCTTTACGAAGCCGGCGCCGAGATCGTGCCGGGCCTGACGACGATCGTCGCATCCGGACACACGCCGGGCATGGCTACCTTCCTGGTCCATTCCGGAAGCGATCAGTTGCTGCTGACGGCGGACCTGGCCTATCACCCCGTCGTCAACGTCGACAGGCCGTGGCTTCCAGGCCCGGACCGCGACAAGGAAACCGCTCTTGCCTCCCGTCGGCGCATCTTTGACAGGGCGGCCGCCGATCGTATCCCCGTGCTCGGCTTCCATTTTCCCTTCCCCGGCCTCGGCCGGATCTTGAAAACCGACGGCGGTTACGCCTGGGTCCCCGCCAACTGGCAGTTTTGACGATTAAGGAAACAGGAGAGCTCTCATGGACCAGTCAAAGATCAACAGGCGCGATTTCCTCGGCACGATGGGCGCGGCGGCGACAGGGCTGGCATTTGCCAGCCAAGCTGCGGCGCAAACCCAGGAAACGAATGTGGCGTCGCCAACAACTGGATCAAACCCGGACGTTCTTACCCGCACCTTGCCGCGGACCGGCGAAAGGGTCACGGCGCTGGGTCTCGGCACCTTCCTCACCTTCGACCTGAAGCCCGGTGACCGACGCGACGCTTTGCGTCAGGTCTTCGAGCGGTACGTCGCCGCAGGCGGCCGTGTGGTCGACACGTCGCCGCTTTACGGCTCGGCCGAGGTCAGCGTCGGCCAATTCATGGGAGAGTTCGACGGTTCGGACGAGATATTCCTCGCCAACAAGGTCTGGTCAACGGGAGAGTATCTCGGCGACGAAAGCCACGCGATGGAAAGCTTCTGCCAATCGCGCATGCGCACATGGCGCGACACGATCAATCTCATGCAATGCCACAGCATTACCAATGCGCCGGTCGTCGTCCCGCTCATGAAGGCCTGGAAGAAGGAAGGCCTCATACGCCATGTCGGCGTGACCCACCACGAGTCGGCGGCGCAGGACCAGCTCCTGGCGATCGTCCAACGCGATGATGTCGACTTCATCCAGACGAACTACTCGATCTTCAACCGCGACGCCGAACGCCGTCTTCTTCCCGCTGCGGCCGACAAGGGCGTCGGCGTGCTGATCAATCTGCCGCTCGAAAAGGCCCGCCTGATGAAGGTGGTCGAGGGCCATGAGCTTCCCGGTTTTGCAGCCGAGTTCGGAGCGACGAGTTGGGCGCAGTTCTTCCTGAAATGGGTCATGGCGCATCCTGCCGTCACGAGCGTACTCTGCGGCACGTCCAACCCCGACCACATGAGCGACAATGTCCAGGCGATGAAGGGCCCGCTTCCCGATGAGCGGATGCGTGCCCGCATGGTCGCACATATGGAAACGATTCCCGGCTTTGGGTCCATCGGCACGATGCCGTGGTATCCCGGCAAGGAGAATATGTATGCCGGTCTTATCCGGGAGGCGCAGGCTAACGCCGCGCAACGCCTGCAGCCTTAACGGCGCGCCGATTAACCCGCCATTACACTGGGAGACCGGTCTTGTCCTCCACCAGACGCTCGCTTCTGACTGTCTTTCTGACGCTGCCTCTCATTGAGGCTGCAAGAACGAGGGCGTTTGCGCAGGCCGCTCCCGAGCTGCCGCTCACCCCCGCATGTGACGATGGAGACGAACCGACCCTGGAACGGGAAGCCGGTCCCTTCTTCAGGCCGAACTCACCGCTCAACCGGGATCTCTATCCGGATGCACCCGGAGGCGAGCGAATAACCGTCGCCGGCTTCGTCTTCGACAATCGCTGCCGGCCTTTAGCCGGCAGCCTCGTCGAGGTCTGGCAAGCCGATGAGAAAGGCGACTATGACAGCGTGGGGTTCCGCCTGCGCGGACACCAGTTCACCGACACGCAGGGGCGGTGGTGGTTCAACACCATCGTACCCGCGCTTGATCCCGGCCGAACGCGCCATTTTCATTTCAAGGTCCAGCGTCCGGGTAGGCGCGTTCTCACCACCCAGCTCTATTTCCCCGGAGAGCCCGGAAATGCCGGAGACAGGTTGTTTGACGAGGCGCTGCTCCTCGACATCAGGCAAACCGATGACGGAAGGTTCGGACGGTTTGATTTCGTGACGTAACGAAGGAAAGCTGCCGGAAAGGGCAGGATTCAGTCACGCTACGAGTTGGAAGCCGGACGCCGTAAAACACGGCGTCCGGACGATGCGAGGCCAAAATCACGCGTTGAAGCCTGCATCCACACTGAGAACCGCACCCGTAATCAGATTCGCACCTGGACCTGCCAGAAATGCGACGGCGCTAGCGACTTCGCGTGGCTCGCCAAAACGGCCGAGCGACGTGAGGCTCCGCTGATGATCGGCGTTCTCGCCATTGGCAGGGTTCATCTCCGTATCGGTCGATCCCGGCAGAACGAGGTTCACCGTAATACCTTGAGGGCCAAGTTCACGCGAAAGGCCTCGTGTGAACGACAGAAGTGCCGACTTCGACATGGCGTAGGCCGTCACCCCTGGGAATGGAACACGCTCCGCAAGCGCGGAGCCGATCGAGATGATCCTGCCTCCGGATGACAGATGCGGGATCGCCGCCTGTGCGAAAAGGACGGGCGCGCGAACGTTGACGTCAAGCATGGCCTGCAGGTCGGCGAGCGCCAGATCCGCAGTCATGCCGGCGGTTCCGATGGCCGCGCTGTTGACGAGGATATCAAGTCCTCCAAGGGTGTCGACCGTCTGGCCGACGGCGCGATGGATGGCGTCCGGGTCGGCGCTGTCGGCCTGAATGGCAAGCCCGCGCCGTCCTTTTTCCTCGATAGTCTGAACCACCGATGCAGCCCTGTCTGCTGAGCGCTGATAGGTGAACGCGACATCCGCGCCCTTCTCGGCGAGCGCAATCGCGATCGCGGCTCCTATACCTCGGGAGCCGCCATTCACCAGGGCACGCTTTCCAAGCAATTCCATCTTTAATTCCTTTATGCAGTGATCGATGCATAAATAGCTAGCGGCATTGCAAATTGCCGTCAACGCATTTATGCAGTGGTCGATGCAAAATGATGTTTCGACCTATGCCGGCCATACAGAGCCAACCCCGCGTTTGCGGGGGCGACCGCGGGAATTCGACCGTGTTGCCGCACTCGCCGCCGCGACCAGACTCTTCTGGATCAAGGGTTACGAGGCGACTTCGATCGCTGATCTGACCGAGACGATGGGGATCGGGACCAAAAGCCTTTATGCGGCCTTTGGCTCGAAGGATGCGCTCTATGCGGAGGCGCTCAAATATTATTACACAACCTACGAAGGCTTGGTCTGGACACGCTTCAGGAAGGCTTCGACCGCGAGAGAGGCGGCGCTGGTATTTCTTCAGGATTCGGCGGTCGCCATGACCGGTGGAGATTGCGATCTGCCGCACGGATGCATGGCGACTCTTGCGTCCGTCTGTAGCGAAGGGCATTCCGAACTGGGCGACCTCATGCGTGCGACACGTGCAGGCGGTTTCGATCTTCTGAAGGCGCGTTTCGATAGGGCGATCAGCGATGGCGACCTCATGGCCACGACAGACACCACCAAACTGGCAAGGTTCATACAGACCGTCCAAAGCGGGATGGCGATCCGCGCTCGCGATGGAGCCGATCGTGCCGAACTTCAGGCCGTGGCAGAGATTGCGATATCCGGCTGGGACCATGTCGCCAGCGTTGTCGATTATGCATGAAGGACTTGGCTTGATCCGTGCGGTAGTTGGATAGGAGCGGATTCGGCTTCACGTGCCTTTGCAGTTATGCGTAGCGGGCCGAGTTTTCAGCGAACTGCCTCGGCGAACAGCCGACAGCGCGTGAAAAGGCGGTGCTGAAAGCGCTCCCCGACTTATAGCCAATGGAAAAGGCGACTTCCTCTATCCTTGCCGTTCCAGACCCGAGCGCCTCCTTGGCAAGCGCTATCCGCCACCGCAAGAGGTAGGAGATCGGACTGACCCCGACGACGGCATGAAAGCGCGTGGCGAAGGTCGAGCGCGAGACACCGCAAAGCCTCGCCAGCGAATCGACCGTCCATTCTTGCCCAACATCTGCGTGCATGGCACGAATTGCCTTGCCAGCAACCGGGTCTCGAAGGCCGGCGAGAAGGCCGCGCTTGGCGGGATCGGTAGTCTGTCCCGGAAGGCGCGAAGCAGGCATCCTGAGAATTTCGACCAGCGCCAACTCAACGAGACGGGCGATGATGAACTCGCCGGCCGGTCCAGGGTCGCGGCCTTCGGATTCCATCAGCGTGAGTAGGTTGTGAAGCCGGTGGAGTTTGGGCGAGTGAGAGGGAACCTGAACGAGGGGCGGAAGAAGCCCCGTCAAGAGATCCTCGTTGGCGGTCGAGAACAGGAATTTGCCCATGTGAAGAGAAATCGGTCTTTCCTGACCGAAGCCCAGTCTCAACCGTCCCGGCTGTTTGGCGGCCACTGCCGCGACGCTGTCCAATGGCTCTACGTCCCTATTTGAGGTCAGCGTGAAGGAAAGCGTTGTCCGCAGCAGCACGAAGTCGCCCTTGTTCAGCGGCAGCGGATCGCAACCAGGTCGTATCAACTGGCAAGTGCCGTCTTCTAACCAGAGAAACAACAGGTCTCCCAGCGCTGGAAAGGTTATGCCCCAATCACCAGTGGCATCGATGCCGCGACCCAACAGAGCAGCTCTGGGGTGGAGGAGCCGGATGAGATCAAGAAAAGGATCCATTTCTGTACGGTCGATAAACTATCCTGGGGTCGGCGTTATGGAGGGTTCGAAAAACTCAGCATAATTTGCGGGGGAATTTCACGAGGCCTGAGCCTATTTAACTGGAGTGCAACGATGATCAAAGTCACCCCCGCCGATATAGAGCGTTTCCTTGCCGACGATGACGATCAGCCTGTCGTGATGCTGAACCTGCTTCGGTTCAAAGTTGATGGCGGCAGGCAGCGCTACCTGGAATACCTCACCATGGCAGGGCCGATCGTAAGCCGGTATGGAGCAGAAATCATTTTCGCCGGCGATGGCGCGACTGCGCTTTGCGCCGAACCCGGTCAATCCTGGGATGCGGTGGCGCTGGTGCGCTATCCGAATCGGTCAGCCTTCGCGAACATGATTGCCGATCCTGCCTACGCCGTGGCCGATCCGATTCGGATGTCTGCTCTGGAAGAAGCGGTGCTGCAGCCTATCAGCACTATTCAGCTCTAGAGGCGAACGCACGGCGCATATGGGAAGGTTTTCCGTAAAGTCGCACGGTCGTCGCCTTTAACCAACGCTGGATTTTGTAAGGGAAAGGACATTGAAATGTCCTTTCCCTATTTCGGATACTTAATCACCGAGACCTACAGCAGATCTTCGATGCGGATTGGCAGATGTCGTATCCGTCTGCCCGTCGCGTTATAGACAGCATTGACCACAGCCGCTGTTGCACCGACCATCGCCACCTCGCCGAGACCTTTGACACCAGAAATATTGAGCTTGAAATCTGGCTGGTCGATGAAATCGACCTCAATCGCACCGATGTCGGCATTGACCGGCACGACGTATTCGGCAAGGTCGTTGTTGAGCACGCCGCCGAAGCGAGGGTCCGTTTCACCGACCTCGCGAAGTGCCGCGCCAACGCCCCATATCACACCACCCCTGACCTGGCTTTCCGCCGTGCGACGGTTCATGACCCGTCCACAGTCGGCAACACTGACGACGCGTCTGACGCGCGCACGCCCGGTCGACGTCTCCACGTGAACTTCCGCAAAATGGGCTATCCAGCTGAACGCCATGAAGTCGGGATATTCCGGCCCGGTTGTGGACGGAATGCCTCTGCGCAACTGCTCGATCACTTGTCCGTCCTTGCCCAGCGGGATCGTATCGACCGCGACCTCCAGAAATGGGCGGCGGGTTCGGGCGAGCTGGACATGCACCGGTTCTTGCGACAATGGGTTGCCGATCAGCCGACTTAGCTCTTCGCGCAGTCGCAAAGCAGCGCCTCGCGCAGCTGGCGCAGTGCTCCCTGTTCCCCACGAGCCGGCGGTTATATGCTGGGGCGCATGTCCGGTGTCGCCGATGCGGATGTCGAGTTTCTCTGGATCGATGCCGAGAACATCCATGAGCTCTGCTGCTATGACGCTGCGGATGCCTTGTCCCATTTCGTGGCCGGAGGTTGCGATCTCGCATCTGCCGCTCGCGAAGAGACGAAGCGTTGTCACAGAGGCCGTCATCGATGCCTTGTAACTCCCACATGCAACGCCCAGGCCGATGAGGTCGCCATTGTCCGAAACCAAAGCGCCCGGTTCACGCATCCGCCGGTTCCAGTCGAACAATTCCGCCCCACGTCTCAAACAGTCCGCGAGATAACGGGATGAGAAGGGCTTGCCCGTGATCGGATCACTTTCAGCATCGTTGGCAAGGCGGAGTTCAACGGGGTCCATTCCGACAGCCTCGGCAAGCTCATCCATCGCGCATTCGGTGGCAAAGCTCGAGGGATGCTCGTGCGGAGCACGCTGATGGCCGGGGGTCTGGGTATCAACCCGGACGATACGATCACTTCCCCGCCAGGCGCCATAGCCATACATGCGCGGAGGATTGGCCCCGTGGTCACAAGCAAATCCATCATACCGGCTGTTCTGCTGGACCGTTTCATAGAGCCCGGCCAGCAGACGGCCTTGTCCATCTGCGCCAAGCCGGACCCGGTGAAGACTTCTTGGGCGATAGGATGCCGTATGGAACAATTGGCTGCGGGGCATCACGAGCTTGACGGGACGGCGCAGCATCGCCGCGGCGCTTGCGACAAGCACGCTCTGCTCCTGGATGCCGTTCTTCTGGCCGAAGCCACCGCCTGTATAGGGGCTCACGCCGCGCAGCCGTGTCGGCTCCATCCCCATCATGCCCGCAAGACCGCCGGCAAAAGCCGAAGCCGCCTGAGTGCCCTCATAGATTCTGAGTTCACCATCCTCGAATGCGGCCGTCGTGGAGATCAGCTCTATCGGATTGTGATGCTGCTGGGGATGTAGATACTCGACGTCAATATGATGATCTGCAGCAGCAAAGGCTGCCTCCGCATCACCGGAGGACAACTGGCGATCGGGCTCCGGTTCCGGACTGGCAAGGTCATCCTCCATGCGGGCGCTGAACGCGTCCTCGGCGTAGCGAACCTTGATGGCTTCCGCGCCTTCGACGGCGGCCTCCAACGTTTCGGCGACCACCAGGGCGACCGGTTCGCCTCGGTGGCGCACGACCGGGCTCGTCATCGGCTGATGGCCCTTGCCGGGCTGACCATAGGCACCGCGAGCGGCAAGCGTGGTCTTGATCTGCGAGAAATCTTCATGCGTGAAGACGCGAACGACGCCTTGCACAGTCATCGCGGCAGTCAGGTCGATTGCCTCGATACGCCCCGTGACGATCGTCGCTGGTACCATCATCGCATGTAGCAGACCGGGAATCGGCTGATCTGCCGCGTAGATTGCCCGACCCGACACTTTTTCGTAGGCGTCGACCCGGGGACGGTCTGCGGTTCTTTCCTGCGTCATTGCGTTTTTCCTCCGGCGGTCATGATGGCGTCGGCAAGGGTGCGGGCGCCGAGTTCGATCTTGAAAGCGTTGTGTGCGCCGGCTTGCGCATTGGCGAACGCGGCCCTGCCGGCAGCCAATGCACTCTGCCTGTCGATCGCGCGTCCGCTCAAAACGGCCTCTGCCTCATGGGATCGCCACGGCCGGGTGGCGACGCCGCCTATAGCGATATGCGCCTGTCGTACCCGATCGCCTTCCATCGCAAGTGCAACCGCGGCCGAGGCCAGGGCAAAGGCATAGGATTCGCGGTCGCGCACTTTGAGGTAGGTCGAGCGCCGGCCGGCCTCTGTTTTCGGAACAGAGATCCCGGTCACGATCTCGCCGGCCACAATCGAGAACTCCCTATGGGGCGTTTCGCCAGGCAACAGGTAGAACTCCGCGATGGGGATCGAACGTGCTCCGTCCGGCCCATGAAGCTCGATCCATGCGTCCATCGCCGTCAGCGCAACCGGCCAGTCACCGGGTGATACGGCCGTGCAAGCATCACTGATGCCGAGCACGGCCTGACCGCGATCAAGCCCACCGATCGCCGCGCATCCCGAACCCGGCGCCCGCTTGTTACAGGGATAGGCGCCGATTGCCCCGTTCCGGAAATATGGACACCGTGTTCGCTGCAGCAGATTGCCGCCGACGGTCGCCATGTTGCGAAGCTGTTGAGAAGCGGCTTTCGAAAGGCTCTCTGCCAAAACCGGATAGTCACGACGCACAACCTCATTTTCGGCGACATCCGCCATAAGCGCTCCGGCGCCGAAGAACAGGACCTCACCGCTTGTATCGATACGGTCAGATCCTTCGAGGGAGGCGATGTCGATCAGGTGAGCGGGGCGTTCGACGCCAAGCTTCATCAGGTCGTATAGGGTCGTGCCACCGGCGATATAACGGGCTCCTTCACCAGCCACAGCGAATGCTTCGATTGCTTCCCCGATGTTGCTGGGGCGGACATATGATAATGACCTCATGGCTCAGCCTCGCTCAATCTGGGGAGCTGCCTGCTCGATCGCAGCGACAATGCCGACGTAGGCTCCGCATCGACAGATATTACCGCTCATGTATTCCCTGATGTCTTCAGGCGTAGACGCATGGCCTTCCTTCACGCAGGCGATGGCCGCCATGATCTGACCGGGCGTACAGTAGCCACATTGCAATGCGTCGTGGTCGATGAAAGCTTGTTGCATGGGGTGTAGACCGTCAGCACCTGCGATACCTTCGATCGTCGTGACGTCGCGGCCATCGACTTTTGCGGCGAGGGTAAGACAGGAAGCGACCCTGCGCCCATCCACGTGGACTGTGCAGGCTCCGCATTGACCGTGGTCGCACCCCTTCTTCGCACCGACCAGACCCAATCGCTCGCGCAACATGTCCAGCAAGGATGCGCGCGCATCGATCTCAAGTGCGACTGGCTGCGCGTTGATCCGGCAAGCTATTTGAGCCGTGATCCCATTCTCTGAAAGAGCAGAAGGCGCCCCTTGTATTTGCTCCTGCGCCGTCGCAGCCGATATTGCTCCGGAGATCGAGACGACCGTTCCGGCTTCCAGTACTTGCCGCCGAGTGAGGTTTAAGAATTGCGTTTCTTGCGGGTCCGACATCGGTTCTGGCCTCCTGAGTGTTGCAACCGCGTTTGTTCGGGATCACTCTCCCGAAGCTGCACAACCTCTCTCAAGGTAGGGCAATCCGACCGGGAGGATTAGGCGATAGATGCTGCACAATCTGGTTAGCTCTCCTTCGCAATGGAATGCGACGCGAAGGAAGCGACATTTCTGGTCTCGGCAGAGGCTGCTGATCGGTCCAGGTCTGACGAAAGGAAGGTATGCGGACTCAAGCTCAAGGGCACGTCATACGTCCGACCGAGTGGCGCGCGCGGTCTTCGCCGGCTCACACGATAGACTGCTGCGGGCGGAACGTTCGCAAGTGTCCCACCGACAAATGTCGCCTTCAAGCCAAGCCGATCAAGCAGGGGTCTCGGGATCGGGCATCGCGGACCGTAGGTGAACTGATAAAATGCTCCGTCATGACGAAGATGCAAAAAGGCACCTTCGAGAATGGCGATCACTTTCCGAGTTGGCATCGATAGAAGAGGCAGACCGCTCAGGACGGCGCCAATCGGGGCCGAGGTCTGAAGTTCGATCTTGCGGAGTTGCGAGGCGTCCATCTGAAGGGTTCTCGCTGCCGGGAAGCGCATCGCGAGTTGGCGGGCGAAATCCGCGCCGTATTCGACAAGAATGAGATCCGATTCGGGAACACCCCGATCAAGCAGAGCTTCGGTGAAAACCCCCGTTCCCGGACCAAGTTCAATCACGGGCCCGCTATCCGCAGAGATTCCAGCGGTCATGAGTGATGAGAGCGCCCGCCCTGAGGGCGTGACCGAGGCAACCTGCAGAGGCGCAGAAAGCCAAGCGCGAAAGAACAGGAGCGCGTCGGTCGTTTTGCTCGTCATCGCGCATTTCCTGCTCGACCAAGGCGCTTGGCGTACCGGAGATGCAACCGGAATACCAAGGCGCTGACCGCTTCCACTGCGATTAGAACCAGTAGGGTTTTCAGAGCAAGCACCGACGCATTGATCCCCGGAAGTAACGTCACAGCCAGGTAACCGGCACCGATGAATAGTCCATTCCACGAGACGATGCCGACGGCCAAGCCGGAAGCGAACTTCATGATGCCTGTTCCCATTAGCCCCGCAGCCAAAGGTGAAACAAGACGGACGGTAGGGATGAGCTGTGACGTAACGGCGATTGATTGCTCCCGGCCACGCAGGGACGAGATTGTGAGGTCGATACGCTGCCGTGAAAGTCCGACCCATGTGCCGGCTGCGTACAACATCGAGGCAGACCTCTGCTTCCCGAAGGCAAGAACAAGGGCATAGAGTGTCAGTGCGCCCACGAAACTCCCCATGGTCGTGGCGAGGACGGCTGTGTGGATCGACCAGACATCGTTGTTGGCGGCAATACCGATGGCAACGAGAACGCCGTACGACGGAAGGACCGGAACAAATCGCTCTGCAAGCCCGATAGAGAAAAGGCCAAGAATGCCATAGAGCGCTATCCAGTCGACGAGATCTGCGAGCGGGTCCATTCTTAGCCCTCTTGTCTGAGAAGCTGCGCGCCAGAAACCTGATCAGCCACCGTTGCCGCTTGGTCCTCATACGCGATGCCAGCCATCTGTTCCGAGATATCCCAAAGTCTCTTGGCGACACGGAGCTCCATCGCCTGTGGCGGGATTTGCGCCTCGGTAGGATGGCCGCGGGTTTCGCTCAGCCGATTAGGACCATAATACCTGCCACCGCGGGCATCCGGAGATGTGGCGGCAAACAGGGTCGGCAGTGCCCCTTGGGACGCGGGCTGAAACAAGAACCACAGCAGCGAGCGAAGAAGGCCTTGCGCGCTGTGGCGACCCGGTGCGTTGTGCAGCAGGTCCGTCCGCGAAATGCCAGGATGGGCTGCGATGGAGGTTATTCCCCAACCGGCCTTCTCGCTGCGCCGCTGAAGTTCGAGTGCGAACATCAGGCAGGCAAGTTTGGACTGGCTGTAGACAGGCATGGGCTTGTAGCTCCGCGCCGCCTGCAGATCGTCAAAGTCGATCGCCACATTGCTGCGTCTTGCCGCAATGCTGGACAGCGTCACCACCCTCGGCTCTTGTGCCCGCAGCAGAAGCGGCAATAGGCGGGCGGTCAGGACAAAGTGACCGAGGTAATTGGTACCGAACTGCAATTCAAAGCCGTCGTCAGTCGTCTTGCGCACCGGAGGCGTCATGACCCCCGCATTGTTGATGAGCACATCAAGATGATCGCGACGGCCTTTCAGCCGCTCGGCCAGCGCCTCGATCGAATCGAGGTTGCCGAGATCGACTTGCTCGAACGTGACGGCCGCGCACTGCACGATCTCGCTTATCTGCCGAACTGCATCGGCGCCCTTGGCCGGATTGCGCCCTGCGAGGATCACTTCGCCGCCGGCTCTGGCAAATGCGAGAGCGTCCTCGAAACCAAGGCCACCGGTTCCGGTGACAAGGATCGTGCGGCCTTGCTGAGACGGCATATCGTCCAGCGTCCAAGGTTTAGACATGATGCTTTCCTTCGTTGACTGGTAAAAGGTTCGCCCGCCGGAGTTGCAACGGGGGGCAGGCGTCTCCGGCGGACAAAGGTCGCTGGGGGCGGAGGCGACCTTCAGGGATCAAAAATGGGGCTTCAGGATCCAAGCTACTCTGCTGCCGCTTGGATGATCGCAAGTGGCGGTCGTTCCGGCGCATGGCGCGTTCGCTGCATCCAGGCTGGATATTCGGGGCGGAGTTTGCTCACCGCATCGAGTTCGGCCAATTCGTTGATGTCGAGCGACACTTCGTTCGAACGGATGCTGTCGTCGAGTTGACCGACCGTCTTTGCGCCGATGATCACGCTCGTGACGTGCGTTTGGTGCAGCAGCCAGGCGAGTGCTATGCGAGCGACGCTCACGCCCTTCCGCTGGCCGATGCGCTCCATGACCTCGATGACGGCGTAGGCATGGCATGATCCATCGCGACAGGCGGAAAGTCGAAGGTCGTGCGTCGGCTGCCTTCGCCTCCCTGCTTGTCGCGCCCGAATTTGCCGCTGAGGAGACCACCGGCGAGCGGGCTCCAGACGAGAAGGCCAAGCTGCTCCGCCTTGACCAGTGGGACGATCTCCCGCTCGATATCGCGGCCGGCGAGCGTGTAGTAGTTCTGCGTCGTCGCGATCTTCGCGAGATTGAGTCGTTCGCTGTGGCCAATGGCTCTCGCCATCTGCCAGGCCGACCAGTTCGACACGCCGACATGACGCACCAGACCCTGCTGGACGAGCATATCGAGGGCTGCCAGGCTTTCCTCGATCGGCGTCACGGTATCGACGTTGTGCAGTTGATAGAGGTCGATGTAGTCGACCTGCAGCCGTTTCAGGCTCGCCTTGACGCTGTTCATGATATGCGTCCGCGAGTTCCCGGCCTCGTTCGGACCTGTGCCTATCGGACCGCAGACCTTGGTGGCGATCACCACGTCCTCGCGCCGGACGCCCAGGTTCTTGAGCGACTGGCCGACAATTTCTTCGGAGACGCCGCCGGAATAGATGTCGGCGGTATCGATGAAGTTGATGCCATGGTCAAGCGCACGGGTAATCAGACCTTGGGCGTCTTCCTGCTGGACATTGCCCATGTTGGACCAGATCCCCTGGCCGCCGAAGGTCATGGTTCCCAGGCAAAGCTCAGAGACGAAAAGACCAGTATTTCCGAGCGTGTTGTATTTCATGATGCTCTCCTTCACGATGATGGTGAGGTATCGTTGTCGAGTGGAACCCCCCTTGGCCTTACTGGCGGCCGAGGGGTGCTGTCGGGCTGGCCGTCTCAACCGAGGCCGCCGTTTGCGAAGACGTTTTGTCCATTCACCCATGCGCCTTCCTTCGAGCACAGAAGGGCTATGGTGCCTGCGATATCTTCCGGCAGCCCCAGGCGGCCCAGCGGCGTCTGCTCGGGGATTCCTCTGAGCGCCTCTTCTCCGTGCTGACGCAGAAGCTCTGTATCGACGGCGCCGGGCGCAACGGCGTTGACCGAAATGTCGCGACCAGCCAGTTCCTTTGCGAGCACGCTCGAATACAGAACCTGGACCGCCTTGCTCGCAGCGTAAGCTCCGGTCCCAGGCGGTGGCGTCTTGATGATGCTCGAACTGAGGCTGATGATCCGGCCACCATCCCGGACGCGACGCGCTGCTTCGCGCAGGACGTTGAAGCTGCCCTTCACATTGGTCGCGATCATCCGATCGAAGGCTTCGTCGGTCATCTGGGCAAAGGGCCCGACATTCATGATGCCGGCATTGTTGACGACGACATCGACGCCGCCGAATGCCTCATCATTGGCATTGAACAGCGCGTTCACCGCTGCCGGATCCGCCACGTCGGCCTGACGGAAGATCGCGCGACCACCGGCCGCTTCGATGTCGCGGACCACCTGAGCCGCGAGATCACGATTGGTCAGATAGTTCACCGTCACAGCGTAGCCGTCGCTCGCCAGACGCTTTGCCGTGGCGGCGCCAATGCCGCGCGAAGAGCCCGTGACGATTGCCACGCGTTGTTCTGTGTTTCGGGCGGCTGTTTGCGTGGTTTGGGCGGACGCGATGCCGCTCATGGCGAGAGCCGACGGGACAGCGGCTGCGAGAGCCAGGAACGTGCGGCGGGAATTGTCGGTATCAGACATTGAGGTGTCTCCGTTTGACTAAGTTCAGAACGGTTCTGATGTTGCGTGGACGAGGACGTGTTCAGCGTTGCCGAAGGAAAGCGCTGACCCGTTGGTTGGCGACAAGAAGGGCAAGACCTGACAGGATGCTCGCCAAGGGCACGATCAACAGGCCGAGTGCGAGACCGTTCGGAATGTCTGCGGCGCTTGCAGCGTCGCTGGCCATACCCACGAACAAGGGGCCGAGGGCCGGTCCGATCAGGCCGCTCCCGATCATCACGAGGCTCGATGCCTGTGCCTGACGACCCGGTCCGGCGACGAGATGCGCTGCACCGAAACCCCAGGGCAGCATGAAGGAGAATGAGAGCATCGAAGGCACGAACAGGGCGATTGCCATCCATCCTACCGGGACGAACAAAGCCGCAGTCGTGGTGACGCTCGCCATCAGGAAGAGGATGGCGGGGGGACCCAGAACCTTGCCGGAACCGGAGCGTGCCGCAAGGTCAAACCAGCGTCCGCCGCCCAGCGTGCCGACAATCCCCATCAGGCCCTGCAACAGGCCGAAAAAGATCCCTACTTCGGTTGCTGTAAAGCCGTGGGTCCGGATCAGGAACGGGACTGAAAAGGCATAGAAAGGCGCGCCGGCAAAGCCGAGAAGGATCGTGCCGAGGAACAGCCAGCGGAAGGCCGGGGATGCCAGGAGTTCAAGGCTTGTCTTGAGGAAGGGTTCGTTGCGCGTCCTTGCGTTTTGCAGACGGGGCGTCGGGCCTGCGACCAGTATCGTCAACAAGCCGATCAAGATGCCGATGGCACCCGCACCCATCAACACGATGCGCCAGCCGAAGGCATCTGCCATGGCACCGCCAGCGGCAAAACCTGCCATGGTTCCGAGAGGGATTCCCATCGCGAATAGGCCGATCGCAAGGCCACGTCTTTCAGGTTCGATCTTGCGGGCGATCAATGCGTGACCGGACGGGACGGCTCCCGCCTCACCGAAGGCAACGCCGAAGCGCGTGAGCGCAAGGAACATGAAACTTGCAGCAACGCCACCCAGCGCTGTCATCCCGCTCCAAACCAAAACGCATGATACCAGCACGAGCCGCGGCGAGCCGCGATCGGCCGCACGGGCAAGCGGTAGCGAAAGAAGGGCGTAACAGACTGCAAAGGCAAGGCCAGTTAGCAGCCCCATTTGTGTATCTGTCAGTGACAGGTCCGCCTTGATTTTTTCCGCCAGGATGAATGGGAGGATGCGGTCAATCTGTGAAAAAGCGTTTATCAGGAGAAGTGTGGCGCAGATTGCGACGAACCGCCAACTTCCGACATATTCACTGCTGTCAGGTACAGGCTTGGCCCGTGCCGTTGACGGATCTCTTGACCCGGCGACAATTTCTGCCATTTTGAGGTTACTCCTCGCTTGGTTGCACCCTTAAGCTAGACGGAGTGTCCAATGACCAGAATGCCCGAACTCTCAAAAAACTTGCCTATTCCTGCAGAAGAGGAGCTTATGCCGGGGCGGAGCCAAGTGTTAACCTGGCCGCGCAAGCAGCCGGAGCCGCGCATGAATGCACCGCTGCTGGCTGCCGTGACGGACTACATCGAGTCAAAGGGCGGGGGCCAAGGCCTGTTCCCTACAGCCATCGATGGCTTCAATATCGTTCGCTCATTCCAGTCGATGATGCCGATGCGAAATATCTATCGGCCGTCGCTCTGCGTTGTGCTGGAAGGGGCAAAGGAGCTTCATTTCGGAGAAGAGAGACTGAGCTACCGGACGATGGAGTGCCTTGTCGTCAGCGTAGGGCTTCCGGCGACCGGCCGCATTGTCGAGGCAAGCGAAGAGGTCCCCTATGTGGGCGTCTTGATCGATTTCGATGTGGCAACCTTGCGGAATGTCGTCGAACAGCTGGACGCCCTTCCGGTGCAGTCAGAGGAATCGGGCCCCTGTGCATTTGTTGCCAAAGTCGATCAACCCTTGGCCGACTGCATTCTTCGCCTAGTGAGATTGTTGGCGACGCCGAAAGCAATTCCAGTTCTGGCGCCTTCGATCGTGCGTGAAATATGCTACTGGCTGTTGAGCGGGCCGCATGGCGGTGAGATTTGCAAACTTGCGCTGCCGGAATCGAACATCGAACGCGTCGTCAGGGCCGTATCAGTGCTGCACACCAATTTCGCAGAGACACTCCGGGTCGAACAGCTGGCAGAAATCGCGCGAATGAGCCCGTCGTCCTTCCATCAGCATTTCAAGGCCTTGACCTCCATGACGCCGCTGCAGTTTCAAAAGCAGTTACGCTTGCTCGAGGCGCGCCGTCTCATGGTGACAGAAGCCGCCAATGTCGCTGAAGCGGCCTACAAGGTTGGCTATGAAAGCGCGTCGCAATTCAGTCGCGAGTATTCGAGAACTTTCGGCGTCGCTCCGAAGCAGGATGCTTTGACCCAGCAGCGCCTCCACACCGCGTATGCAAGTCGGATAGTCTCCGCATCCCCCTAGACTGCGGACGACGAGCGTCTCCATGAGATCTTGCTATAAAGCCAGTTGCGCCAGGTAAGCATGGGGGCCCACAATCCGGGTCCTCCTGTGTTCAGCCTTGTAAGTCCCTCGACATGTGCTCCGTAGCGTCTTTCGAATTGTTGCATAAAGAGCAAGAGCGGTAAGTTCTGGAACGCACCTCAAAGAATGTTCCATAAGTGGGCCATACGCTGCACCAACGATCCGCGTAAGAAAAGTAATTGGAGATTCAGTGACTTAGAGATTCTGATGAGCAGGTCGCAAGTCCATATTCTTTCAAGACAAAACTACTGCTTCCTTACGCAGCCAATTTGGGAATTTCGCGCTCAACCAATCGCAGGAATCGGGTGTTGCGAGCCCCCGCAACCACGCTACAGCACGCTATAGCTGGAGAAACTACGATCTCCGCTGAAGCAGCGCGATTCCCAATGGGTTGGGTGAAATTCCTTTCCAGACCTCAGGAATGACTTTTTCACCGCTTATTGGGTCGGTCCTGCAGTATCGATGCTGACACCCGCCGATATGCCCGCCTTCCCGTCTGGATCGCACGGCGGTTTCGGCCCGACTAGATCTGCTGATCTGACAGGTTCGATCTGCCGCCGGCAATTCCTTCAGACTAAAGTGGAGGCCAGCCTTTAAGCCGTCTCGATTGAATCGAGCATGCACGCTCCAGATTGCGATCGGCGGACGTGAAAGGGCCGCATTGCCTCCGCATATTGGATGCATTGAGCGTTTCTTTGGCAGCAATGCAAAGAGCCGCCGGATTCCTTCTTCACTGAAATCACTGAACGCAGCCACCCAACGCTTGGCGCATGGATCGGCACGATACCCTGATCGCATATAGTTGCCATTGCAGGTCCATGCTGCAGCTAGATCCCAGCTCTCTGACGTGGAACACACAAGTCCGCCGCCGGCTGACCTCACCAGCAGGAAATAGCGAACAAATCGAGAGGCGGCTGTGCCTCCCCCATTTGAATCTTACAGGAGCAGGCCACGATGGCCTCGAAATCTTCCATGAACAACAAGCGCCTCCGCCAGGGCTATTCCGATAAACTGGTCAAGGTGCCTGCACGTCCGGCCTACCGGAATGATAGGGATCAATACGAACATTACCTCGCACTCGCCCTAGAGAAAGCGTCAGCTGGCGCTCGGATCGAGGCTGAAAACTATTATCAACACGCCGAGCACTATTTTCGAAGCGCGACAGCCGATAGGCCTCTCTAAAATCGGCCGATGCATAAGACAGGTATGTGAGGAAAAGACGAACGCGCGAGGCAGACAATGGAACTCTATTATTTTGTCCTGCTTTTTATAGCGGTGGATGCGGTGATTATTGGCGCGTGGGTATTCCGCATCATGTGGATGAAGCTCAAAACCACCGCACCTTTGGGCGCGGGTAAAAAGTAAGAGAAGCGTGCGAGCAAAAGAGGCTCCCGCATCTGCACCGGGATTGCCGGACAATCCGATACAAATGGAGAAAGCCATGAGCCGCACGAGCACCCGTACTGTCACGTTTCAGAAATCTTTTCTGCTTCCGGGAATGGAGGCTCCGCATGCTGCCGGTACTTTCGAACTTCAGATGCGGGAGGAGCCAATTGACGTGATGTGGGAGGCCTATCACCGAACGCTGACGATTATGCTCACGTCGGCGGGGCGTCTGGAGGCGTGGCCGGTGAGCGAGACCGATTTAGAAAACGCGCTTGCAGCGGATCAGGGGCCAGATACCCACAGGGTCCGGCTGTGAGCCTCACATTGCGGCGGGGAAATCTCGTGTTGGTTGACCTCAGATGACAAAGCTTACGGTACGACATCGCACGACCTACAGCTATCGCAGGAAAGTGGAGCTTGCGCCGCATCGCCTGATGCTTCGGCCTCGGGAGCGGAGGGAGTTACATCTGCTGGCTCACGAGATATCGACGGCACCGAGCTCGGGCGCCCGTATCGTTTCCGGCTACCTATTCAATCCCGTCGGGGGCCTCGAAGGCTCGCCGGACAGGGGGTCGACCCATGCCTGGGCAGAGATCTTCGTCCCAGGCGCCGGCTGGATTCCTTTCGACCCCACCAACCGAAGAATGGGCGGCGAGGACCTTATTCCTGTCGCGGTCGGCCGGGATATCAGCCAGGTGGTGCCGGTGGCAGGAAGTTCTCTCGGTCCATCAGATGCCTGCGCATTTATGCAGGTGGACGTCGAAGTGCTTTCCGGGAACGTCTCGGACATGAGGCAAGCGAAGAATGGCAACCACCAGGCAGTCGTGGTGAATGACCGTCAATCCTAACGAGAGGAGAATGCCTATGGTACAAGAACCCATTGAATTTGCGGTAAGCTCTAACGGCGACCGATGGTTCCTCGAGCGCGCCCAGGCAGCGGGCGAGGATATCGTTATCCACCGCGCCAACCTTGCCTCCGGTGGTACGGAAACCAGGATGGCTGTCTCAAGCTTTCTTCACGTCACCGGCGGGCGTCCCGAGGGTAGGGCTCTTCGCGAAGCTCTGCGTGAAGTAAATTCCCGTGATACGCAATTGGAAAGCGAAACACCCGTCGCTCAAGCCAAGCCCCGAAATCGCTCTCCCTGGTCGAAGCCGGCCGATGGCACCCGCTTATGAGCAGAGCGCCTTGAACTTTTCCGTCGGGCTGCATCGGCTCAGGCTCTGTAACCATCAGGGATGCCGCAACACAGCCTGAAATATGGAATCACGTGAAGCTAAGGAGGTGGGATGGGGAGCTTTCAGGGTCGCACTAATCCCAGATCTGTTGGAGACGCGCCTTGGCGGGATAGCTTCCACATTGCGGGCTGTTTCCCGTCCCCCACCTCAGGCTGAGGGGATCGCCCAGACCGGCTTCTTCGTTTGCTGCACAGACGGGTAGTCCGGCGCAGCTATCTCGATCGCATCTGGGATTCGGCGAAGGCGGCGAGGAAGTCTTCGCGCATGTCCTCCGCCGTGATCTCGTTCCGGAGGGCTGCATGGAAGCGCCTTCTCTCTCGGCTGTAGCAGGGGCCATACTGATGGGGGATGTTTTCAGCCAAATAGCGCAGAGCGTCGCGGGGACCGCGAACTTCCACCTTGGACCGGTCCGCCAGCTCGATGGCTACCGGTAGATGCCAAAATGCGGAAAAGGCGATTGGAATCACCGGGGTCGCCATTATCGGAATCTGCCGGCGTTTCTGAGCAAGTCGATCTCCTTGGCTATCGGTCCCAGCAGTTTCCTCAGGCGATTTTCTTCCACTTTATCAAGACGAAATCGCTGTGCAAACTCGCTGACATACCAGATTTTTTCTTTCCCAGGTCGGCCGATTTTGTCTGGAGGAATGGGATATTGCATGCCGAGATCCTTTTGGCACGAGATGGATTCACCGGAAGTGTTCGAGACCAAGGGTGATTGTGCCGTTGCGGGTTGCTGCATAGACCGCCTTCGCGACCTTCAGAATTCGGGGCCGGAGCGCATCGAACGAAGCGAGGTAATCGTCCTCGCTCGCTGTTCGCTGCGACAGCGCGCCGGCCAGCACTTCTGCGGGCACGTAAAAGTGAACCTCGAACATGCCGTCATGCCCGAGGAAGCGGACCCGCCTATGTGCATCATCATAACTGCGTGCCGAGTTCGGAAAGGAGAGGGGCACTAACGACCTCCCTCATCCTGCCATCGATCGATGGCTTCGTTTTTCGGTGAACTTTCAGGCCGTGGATCGGCGGTAAGCCCAGTATCTCGATGTTCCAGCGCCAACAGCAGGGCTTTCCTTGTTCTGTTTCCATTCCGGAATTCCGAATTCAAGAAGACTAAGGCTTCGCGTTTGGCGTCTGAACTGGCTTCGGCTTCAACACCTCTGAAGCCTGCAGCTCTCAAGACATCCCTGAGCATCGCTACATTGACGGGATCGATGGATTCCTGTGGTGAATTGGAAGACATATGGTCCTCCTTTGTTGGGGCGAGGGTGACACCTCGATGGCAGCGCCCGTGAAACGAGCTGCCATTGTTCGTGGATGTCGTGCGCCGGTCTCCCAATTACAAGTCGAGTTGAAAAAAATCCATAGGAAATCACTCGTTGAGTGCAGCGAAATTTCCAGGGGAATTAAATCTAAATCCGCCTAAATGCGCTAATCAGCAGAATACGCCTTGTAGTTTTCCGGCATGGCCACATATTCAGTAAACGAATGACGCCCTTTATTCGTAATTGTGCGTTGTCATGTCTGTAAATTTGTTTCTTTTCTTTAAGAAACTGACGGCATTTGCCTGATCGAAGCCCCAAATCTGGCCCCGATTACGTGAACCTTTCGGCCGATTCGGCGCCCGAAGGAAGGCTGCTCCGATCTCAGATCGTTCCGATCTTAGCGGTAGATCAAGGAGGCCTCATCGTGACATTCGAGCATGCGAGCGTGCGGATCGCCCGTAAACCGTGGGGCAGCCACGATCTTACACCCTGGAACGGCTGCGACAGCCGCGAAGCTGCAATCGGGGAGCTCAGGTTTGATCGCAGCGAGAAACAGGCGCCTGATCCCGCCTTGCTTCTGAAATTGCTGTTCACAAAGCAAACGCTCTCGATCCAGGTTCACCCGGATGAAGCCTTTGCCCAATCGAACGGAATGGCCAACGGCAAGACCGAGGCTTGGTATGTGCTGTCGGCGGAACCCGGCGCCCAGGTTGCTGTGGGGTTGAAGCGGACGTTAAACCAGGCGCAGTTGCGGGCTGTGATCGCCGATGGTTCGATTGCTGATCTCATCAAATGGCGGGACGCTGCGGCTGGCGATGTGTTTTTCGTCCCGGCCGGGACCATCCACGCGATCGGCGCTGGTCTCGTCATCGCCGAAATCCAGCAGAGAAGCGACACGACATTTCGCCTTTTCGACCACGGGCGCTTGCGCGAATTGCATGTAGATGAAGCCGTCGCAGCGGCCGATTTGGAGCCGGCGAAAGCAGAGGCTGCCCCCATACGTCTTACGCCTGCCAGGACGCAGCTTGTATCGTGTCCCTTCTTCACTCTTGAGCGGATCGACCTTCCTGCGAATGCGAGGTGGGAGCTACTGGCCGAGCGTGAGACCTGGGCTCTGGTCATCGCCGGCGCTGCAAATGTCGGATCGATGCATGCCGGTGTCGGCGATGCGTTTTTTGCCGACGCAGATCGCATTGACATAAAAGTTGGGAAAAATGGCCTGACGGCTTTGCTGGCCTATGCCGATAGTGCGCCTGAGCTAGGCCTGTTGCGCGATCTCGATGTGCAGAAGGCAGATCTTCCAGCCCGTCAGGACCGTGTCCCGGCACTCATTCACCATGAAAAACCGACCGGCTTGCCGTTCCGCTCGATGGAGGGGCAATCATGACCAAGTTCAAGAATATTGCGTTCATCGGCAACTCGCTCCCTCGCCGCTGCGGCATCGCGACGTTTACCACCGATCTGCAGCAGGCCGTTTCAAATTCACCTGCGAGGGTGGGGACGGCGATCGTGGCAATGACCGACCATGGTCACGCCTATGACTATCCCGCAAGCGTCTGGCTTCAGATTCCAGACGAGAGGCCCGACGATTATATCCGCGCAGCGGAAGCCCTGAATGCCGGCCGGTTTGACGTCGTCTGCCTGCAGCACGAGTTTGGAATTTTTGGAGGCGAAGCTGGTAGCCATATCCTTACACTTCTCTCGCGGCTCGACATGCCGGTCGTGACGACGCTTCACACGGTTCTTGCCGCACCCAGCCCGGCGCAACGCAAGGTCTTGGCACGAATTGTCGAGAGTTCAGCGAAGATCGTCGTCATGGCAGAGAAAGGGCGCGCGCTCCTACGTGAGATATACGGGGTCCCGGCTGAGAAGATCGAGGTGATCCCCCATGGGATTCCGGACATTGCCTTCAGTGAGCCGGCTGTCGCAAAGGCAAAGCTCGGGTTCGAGGGCCGGTCCGTTATCCTAACCTTCGGCCTGCTCTCACCCAACAAGGGCGTCGAGGTCATGATCGATGCGATGCCCCGGATACTGGAAAGCCGGCCCGACGCCCTCTATGTCGTGCTTGGTGCGACCCATCCCAATCTTGTCCTTCGTGAGGGTGAAGCATATCGCGAAAGCCTGATCGCGCGCGTGCGGGATCTCGGGATCGAGAGCCAAGTGGTGTTCCTCGATCAGTTTGTCGACCAGGTAACGCTCTTGGACTTCATTTCCATGTGCGACGTCTACACCACGCCCTATTTGAATGAGGCGCAGATGACGTCAGGCACGCTGGCCTACAGTTTTGGCCTCGGAAAAGCGGTCGTTTCGACCCCTTACTGGCACGCTCGCGAACTTTTGTCCGGCGGACGCGGCATTCTTGTGCCTTTCGGTGATGCGAAAGCCATCGGCAACGAGATCGCCGGATTACTGATCGACGATGCAAGGCGGGACGCCATGCGTACGCGCGCTTACGCCAGCAGCCGGTCGATGACGTGGCAAAGGACGGCGGAGCGTTATCTCGGTTTATTCGAGGAAGCGATCCAACCCAGGCCTCTCCCCAATGCGCTGTTGCCGGGAAGTCGGAACGCATCCACGCGTAAACCTGCTGGCCCGCCAGAGCCGCAGCTCACCTATTTTCTCTCCATGTGCGACGATACCGGACTGCTCCAGCATGCCGTCCACTCAGTGCCGGACCGCTCACATGGTTATTGCGTCGATGACAATGCGCGGGCCCTGCTTCTGGCGAGCGCTCTTAACGCAGCAGGCGAAACGCCCCTGCCGGAGCCATTGACGACGCGCTTCGCCTCCTTCGTGCAGCACGCCTGGAATCCTGGCGAGAAGCACTTCCGCAACTTCATGGGCTTCGACCGGCGTTGGCTCGAAGACAAGGGCTCCGAGGATAGCCATGGCCGGACGCTTTGGGCTCTGGGAGAATGCGCCCGAGGCGATAGCAATCCGTCCCGACGGACCTGGGCTGCCTCCTTGTTCGCCGAAGCCCTGCCGACCGCCAAAGGTTTTCTCTCGCCGCGCGCCTGGGCCTTCACGCTGCTCGGACTGGACGGATATTGCGAGGCTTCTGAGGAGGACGTCTTCGCCCAACGCATGCGGCGGCTTTTCGCGGATCGTTTGATGGATCTCCTTGTTCGTGTGGAGACGGAGGATTGGATCTGGTTCGAGGAGGGTCTTTCTTATGACAATGCACGTCTGCCTCAGGCGCTCATCCTCGCCGGGCTTGCCACTGAAATTCCTGCCTATACCGCGGCGGGGCTGAAAACTCTACGTTGGCTCATGACGTTGCAAACCGCTCCCCGCGGCCATTTCAAAGCAATCGGCACGGACGGCTTCAGCGATAGACGAATGCCGCCCCGAGGGTTCGACCAACAGCCCCTAGAAGCGACAGCAACCATCTCCGCCTGTCTTGCTGCGTGGCGTGCCGATCACGGTGCCGAATGGAGGGCCGACGCGGCAAGTGCATTTGAGTGGTTCCTGGGGGCCAATGATCTGTCATTGCCGCTCGTCGATCTCGATACGGGAAGCTGCCGGGACGGGCTGCACCATGCGCGCGTCAATGAGAATAGAGGCGGTGAGTCCGTTGTGTCGTACCTTTTGGGCCTCATCGAGCTTCGCAAGCTTGCACGCCTAAACAACCAGGCGGCAGCGCTCACCCCGCTTCGCACCCTGAGTGCCTGAAGCTCTCTTTTAAATCCAGTAGGATAAACAGAGGTTACTTTGTCACAAGCCACTTTTCTGAATCGTCAAGCCCTTTTTCTACGACCTGATTCCACGCGCGTCGTGGTACGGCCGTTCAAGCCCGCGGTTGAGCCGCGGGATTTCAATCCGACGGACAAGAGCCGGGCAAATCATATCGTAGACCGGGTTCTGGCGCTCGATTCGGAGACGGCGGAAAGCCTGCTTGCGGATGTGCTGGAAAATTTCGACGGGCGCCACCGAAACCTGCTCGCGACGTTTGAAAATCGGGCGGGCGAGATGGAGGAGGCATTCGCGGCTCATGTTGCGTTTTCGAAAGTGCAACGTCAGCTCATAGGCGCTTATTTCCTTCACGAATATTCCTTCGAAGCGTCGGCGCTCTTCAACCCCAGTATCGTCATGCATCCGGATCAATCCGGCGTGCCCCAGGGAAGCCAGCGTTTCATTCTCAGCCTGCGCGCGGTCGGGGAGGGGCATGTGTCTTCCCTGACATTCCGAACCGGGTTGATTGCGGCGGATGGAAGCGTGGAGATCGAGCCGACCGCGCGGTTGGCGTCCACTCCAACGTTGCACACCCGGATATCGGAGCACCTTGGCGAGCCTATCGACGTAAGCTTCAGCTCGCAGCAACACATCAGCGAGCGGGTGATTTTTCCCATCACACCGGCGCAATCGAACGGTATCGAGGATGCCCGCTTCGTGGAGTTCCATGACGATGGACAGAGCACATTCTATGCAACCTACACGGCCTATAGCGGCAAGGCGATCCGCTCCGAATTGCTGGAGACCAGCGATTTCATATCTTTTCGCATGACCCCGCTGAAGGGGACCGCAGCGAGAAACAAGGGAATGGCGCTGTTTCCGCGCAAAATCGATGACCGCTACGCCATGATCGGGCGGCAGGACAACGAGAACCTTTATCTCATTTACTCCGATGATCTCTACACCTGGGAGGAAGGGCAATTGATCCTGAGGCCCAAATTTCCATGGGAGTTCGTTCAGATGGGAAACTGTGGATCGCCGATCGAGCTTGACGAGGGATGGCTGTTGCTGACCCACGGGGTCGGTCCCGTCCGCCGATATGCGATCGGGGCGGCCCTTCTCGATAAAAAGGATCCATCCAAGGTTCTCGCTCGCTCGAAGGAACCGCTGGTCCGGCCGGAGCCGTCCGAACGGGAAGGATACGTGCCGAACGTCGTTTATACCTGTGGTGCGATGCGCCACAACGACCAGATCGTTCTGCCCTATGCGGTCTGCGACACGTTTTCGAATTTCTCGACGATCAAGATTTCCGACCTTCTCAAGACACTCGATGGCTGAGGTGTGGTCTCGTCAGCGGTGAGTTAAGGGATGAAAGAGAGATGCAGCCTCACGTGTGCCCCGAACCTGAAGGCTCTCTCAGATGAGGCGGTCGTCTTCAGCTTGTTGGCGGGCACGACGACGCGTGCCATTCGTGGCCGGTTTCTTTGGTTCCTCAGGCGCTATTTCGCGGAGTTGTTCGAGGGGATCATCTTTCTCCCGCGTCGGTTGCGGGTCGGCCTTTTTTTCGAAGCGGATCATTCGCCGTATTTCCTAATTTGATGGATTGCGGAGGCGCTCCGGCATTGGCCGGAGCGCGGGCGCCTTCAAGGCCGGGCTTCTTCAGCCGGCAAGTGCCGTGGTGCACCCCTGAACCCCGAGCCTGTTAGGAGTGGTCTGTCCCGGCATGGTTGCCCAGCCACCGGCCTCGATGAACTGACGCCTCGCATAACCGTCGGTCATTGCCTTGAACTCCGTAAGCTTCGCGGACGCATCTGGCGCAGCGTTGAACCGCTCGACGCATATGGCGGAGGCAAGTTCTCCGCGCGCGTTCTCGACTGCGGTCGCTTCCGCCGTGCGGGAGGTGCCGCCCGTCACCCAGCCGCCCCAGGTGAATCCGATGATCATCGTGGCGACCGCAGTCACGACGCAGGTCCATACGAGGATCGTCTTGGATGGCTGGTAGTTATCGAAGCGCTGGAAGATCGAGGTCTTGCTGCTGCTTTGCATAGCCATTGGAATTCTCCTGTCGATTGTTGTTGGGTTCCGCCGCCTGGGAATTTCCAGCCATACGGCTCAGGCACTGTCCTCAGTATCCCATGCCACCCATGCCGCCGTTGCTGGCCGCCAAGGTGGAATCTTTTGCTGGGATGTCGGCAATCATCGCCTCGGCGGTGATCAGAAGCGCTGCGATCGAGCCGGCGTCCTGCAAGGCAGTCCGGACCACCTTGGCGGGATCGATGATGCCGGCCTTGATCATATCGACATAGGTCTCCGTCTGTGCGTCGAAGCCCTGATTGTGATTCACGCCGTCGGTGAGTTTTCCGATGACGATCGAACCCTCGACGCCGGCATTGTCGGCGATCTGTCGGATCGGGGCTTCGAGCGCTCTGAGCACGATCGAAATCCCCGCCGTCACATCGGCGTTCTCCCCGGTCAATCCGGTCAGGACCACCTTCGCTCGCAGCAGGGCCACGCCGCCGCCCGGAACGATACCTTCCTCGACCGCCGCCCGGGTGGCGTTGAGCGCATCGTCGACGCGATCCTTCTTTTCCTTGACTTCAAGCTCGGTCGCGCCGCCGACGCGGATCACCGCAACGCCGCCGCCGAGCTTCGCCAACCGTTCCTGCAGCTTTTCCCTGTCGTAGTCGGAGGTCGTCTCCTCGATCTGCGCCTTGATCTGGCTGATGCGCGCGGCGATCTCGGGTTTTTCACCCGAGCCATCGATGATCGTGGTGGTTTCCTTGTCTATCAGCACACGCTTGGCGCGGCCGAGCATATCGAGCGTGACGTTCTCCAGCTTGATGCCGAGATCCTCGGAGATCATCTGGCCGGCCGTCAGCACGGCAATGTCTTCCAGCATGGCCTTGCGGCGATCGCCAAAACCCGGAGCCTTGACTGCCGCGACCTTCAGGCCACCCCGCAGCTTGTTGACGACCAATGTGGCCAGAGCCTCGCCTTCGACATCCTCGGAAATGATCAGCAGCGGTTTGCCGCTCTGCACCACGACTTCGAGGATCGGCAGCATGGCCTGCAGATTCCCGAGCTTCTTTTCGTGGAGGAGGATGTAAGGATCCTCCAGCTCCACGCGCATCTTCTCGGCATTGGTCACGAAGTAGGGCGACAGGTAGCCACGGTCGAATTGCATGCCCTCGACGACGTCGAGCTCGGAATCGGCCGTCCTGGCTTCTTCGACCGTGATGACACCTTCGTTGCCGACTTTGTCCATCGCCTTGGCGATCATTTCGCCGACACTCGCGTCGCCATTGGCGGCGATCGTGCCGACCTGGGCGATCTCGCTCGACGAACTGACCTTCGTGGCGCGCGCCTTGATTTCCGTGAGCACGGCGGCAACGCCAAGGTCTATGCCGCGCTTGAGATCCATGGGGTTCATGCCGGCTGCGACCAGCTTGGCGCCCTCGCGGAAGATGGAGGCTGCGAGCACGGTCGCGGTCGTCGTGCCATCGCCGGCAAGGTCGTTGGTCTTGGAGGCGACTTCGCGCACCATCTGCGCGCCCATGTTCTCGAACTTGTCGGCGAGTTCGATTTCCTTGGCGACCGAGACGCCGTCCTTGGTGATGCGGGGCGCGCCATAGGACTTGTCGATGACGACGTTGCGGCCCTTGGGACCGAGCGTCACCTTGACGGCATTGTTGAGCAATTCGACGCCGCGCAGCAGGCGGTCGCGGGCATCGGTGGAGAAGATGATTTCCTTGGCAGACATGATGCTGGGTCCAGTTCGGTCTTGAGGTACGGGATCGGAATTCGTCCTGTCAGGCAGCCTTTTCGGCGGCCACTCCGGTCTTCTCCACGATGCCCATGATGTCGGCTTCCTTTATGATCAGAAGGTCTTCGCCGTCGATCTTGACCTCGGTCCCCGACCATTTGCCGAACAGGATCACGTCGCCGGCCTTGACGTCGAGCGGGATCAGTTTGCCGCTTTCGTCACGCAGGCCAGGCCCGACGGCGATCACTTCGCCTTCCTGCGGCTTTTCCTTGGCGGTATCGGGAATGATGATCCCGCCCTTGGATGTGAGATCGCCTTGCGCGCGCCTGATGACGACGCGGTCGTGGAGGGGACGGAATGTCATGGGAAATCTTTCTGCGGCCCGCGCATAGGGCGGCTGCGTTTATTCATATAACACCTCTGGCACTCGATTGGTAGAATTGCCAGAAAATATTATTTGTGAAGACGGTATATTATAATTCATATGAATGTCTGCAATTATTGCATGGTGGTAAAAATATTTTTTGTTTATTTTCTGTTTCCTGCAGAATTGTTGATTAAATATGTCAATGAAATTTGGGAATTAGTTCATCATGTCAAGTTGACGCGCAACGGAACTTGTTGATTTGGCCGATCTACCTTTCCCGGGGCCGGAGTCCTATGGCTCCCGTCCACAGCATCCTCGGCAATGACTGCATGAGCCCCATCCAGCATGCGGCAAGTCAGGCCGGCCTGACCGCCTTGGCGGTACCCGATGGCTCAGTGATGTCCAGACACGATTATGTCAGGATCGCCACCAGCGCCTACACTCCGCCGATGTTGCGGTCGCTGATGCGCCGCCAGAGGAATGGATGTCCTCGATCTCCGCGAGCATGCCGTTCTTTTGGAGAAACCGTTCGAAATTGTCGCGGACGACATCCGGTGGGAACCGACCTGCCACGGCATCCCGGCATGCCCCCAGGGTTGTCTCATAGGTGATATCCCGCTTTTCCTCCGGCCAATCCTCCAGAAAATCGAAGATGTCATCCAGGCATCCAATTTCTTGAATGAAGTGCTTTCTTTTCACGAAAAGAGGGCGGTCAAACAGATTACCCGCCATTGCGGCCTCCCACGCGATCCGATTTGACGACCGTGATCTAGGAGGACGATGTTGCATCTTCAGGACGGTGATAATCCCTCACGGCAACAAAAAAGGCCGGGGCGAAACCGCACCGACCTTCCTCATCATCGCTAACTCACCAGTGCCAGTACATCCGTGGTCAAAAGTCTGAAGCGACGGCGGCGATTGCGAGCGGCGAATTCATTCCAGCGCTCATCAGCAATGCCGATGCAGATCATATAGGCGGCCATTGTGTTCAGAACAAGTCGTGGGCTACCGAAGATGAAAATATGGAACCATCACTTCCCTTGGAGGGGCGGAGTCGCTGATCAAATCAGCGTGCCATAACCCGCAACCATTGTGAAAGGACGCAAAGGACTCGCGACGTCCTGCATGCTAGATTCCCAAAGATCGATGAACGCAAAGACCGTTCCGGCCGCTTGCCATCCTTCAGGAGGATCGCATAGCGGATATGACAGCGCGGTACGCCGTTCGTGAGGAAAGAGATCGTAGCTGGACCGTCTATGACGTCTTCACGGGCCTGCCTGCCAAACCATCGACATGGTTTCTTGTGGACCTGTCCGAAAAACAGGCTGAAATGTACTGCACCATTGTCAATGCAAAAGATGCGGCTCGCCGCGGTGAGCATGACTGATTGAGCCTCGTTCATCGGGGCGAGGTTCTCGATAGTCTGAGATGCCGGGGTGTCTGCATTTTGCCGGCAGGCCGGGGGACCGCCAAATGCCGCATTCCTGATTTGAAAGCCGATGGCGCAGATGCCATCGGCGACGCGGTTCATTTCGACTTCATGCGAAGTTCGCCATAGGCGGCGAAAAAGTAAGCTCGGGATTTATCCGGATCCTGCTTATGCGTGTGAGCCGCACGGCCGGATTCGACAGCCAGTCGATAAAGTCCACAGCAGAGCAGATAATCGGACTGGGTCTGGAAGCTCACATCTCGCGTGAGTGGATGTCAAACGGGCTCTCAATCCGGCTGTGTGTTTCCCGCCGCGCCATCAGCCACTAGATGATCGGGCACAGCCATCGAGGACAGCTTTCGAGCCATGCCCAGGAAATGCGCATCGTGATACTCAGGTTCTGTTTTAATACAAGACGACACCATTAGTTGGCTATGCTGCCAACCTCGGTATTTCGCGCTCTACCAATCGCAGGAATCGGGTGTTGCGAGCCCCCGCAACCAAAAATCCCAATCACAGCACGCCACGATAGCAGGACCTGCGATCTACTGCGCCAGCGTAGGGGTTGATAGGTCTCCTATGATGAAGCAGGTTCTGGTCATGCGGACCGCCGGGTAACAGCGGTCCGCAGTCATGGATCAACGGCTGGTCTCTTTCGCCGCCCTTTCGATGACATCGGCCACCTTTTCCGGCTGCGAGGCGAAGATCGCGTGACTACCCTTGATTTCGGTCACGTCGCTGCCGGCGCGCTGCGCCATATCCCGCTCAAGGTCGGGATTGATAGAGCGGTCCTCGGTGGCGACGATCGACCAGCTCTTCTTCGTCTTCCAGGCGGGCTCGCCGACCTTGGCCGAGAACGCTTCCTTGGAGGCGAAGACCTGCGATTTCGCCAGGAATGCAGCCTCGTCCTTCGGCAAGTCGGCGGCGAAGTCGTTCGCGAAGGCGGCGGGGTCGATATAGAGATATTTTCCGTCCTTCGTCTCGCGGATGTTCATGCTCCCGGCCGGCCGGGAACTTGCGAGGCCGATCAGGCTCTCGCCTTTTTCCGGCTGGAAGGCCGCGACGTAGACGAGGCCGGCGACAGTGGGATTGTGGCCCGCTTCGCTGATCACCATGCCACCATAGCTGTGACCGACAAGCAGTGTCGGACCGTCCTGCAGCTCCAGTATCCGGTTGGTCATGGCGATATCGTCGGCGAGCGAGGTGATCGGTTCCTGCACGATCGTAACGTTGAAGCCCCGCTTTTCGAGGATTTCAGTCGTCTTACGCCAGCCGGAGCCGTCGGCCAGCGCCCCATGCACGATGACGATGTTCTTCACGCCGGCGGCCTGGGCGGCGAAAGCGATCATGCTGGTGGCGAATGCAAGTGCGAGGGTTGCGATATAACGGCGGTTCATGGGTTCAACTCCTGTGGTTTGAGGTTGCTGTGAAGGGAGGAGACGTTCAGCCGAAGGTGAAGGCGTAGGCTTCGACGCCGGGATCGAGGAAACGGATCTGGAAGTTCCGTGCCTCCACGTCGCCGGACTGGCGGACGAGCTGGTAGAGCCTGGTCGATGTCACCATGCCATTGCCGTTGGCATCGGTATCGGCACCGTGGTCGGCTCCGGGGGCCTTGCCGTCGATCTTCACCTGGAAGCGAACGGGCTTGCCGGAGAGCCCCGGCCCGAGAACCAGATGCAGGTCGCGGGCGCTGAAGCGGTAGGCTATGCTGCCGTCTGGCTGGCTAAGGGTCGCCTGCTCGGCGCCGACGATCCAGGTTCCGGAAAGGCCCCATTGGTTGAGGCCCGGTTCGACAATCGAATAGCTGGCTGCGGCATCGGCATGCAGGCTTTCCGGCGAAGCGAAGCTGGTGGCGCGCTTGTAGCCGAGATAGGTTTCGGCCGAGCGGATGTTCTTCAGGTCCGGGCTTGCCTCGGCGCCCTTCGCATCTGGCGTCACCGGTGCGCTCGCCGCCATATCGCTGCCGGCCTCGCGCAGCAGGTCCTGGATTGCCTGCTCGGTCTGGCGATAATTGCCTTCGCCGAAGTGGTGGTAGCGGATCTGCCCTTTGGCGTCGATCAGGTAATGGGCCGGCCAGTAACTGTTCTCGAAAGCGCGCCAGATCTTGTAGTCGTTGTCGATCGCCACCGGATAGCTGATCTTGAAGTCGCCGACCGCCTTTGTGACGTTGTCGATCTTTTTCTCGAAAGCGAATTCCGGGGCATGCACGCCGATCACGACAAGGCCCTGATCCTTGTACTTTTCAGCCCAGGCGCTGACGTAAGGCACGGTGCGGATGCAGTTGATGCAGGAATAGGTCCAGAAATCGACGAGTACGACCTCGCCCCGAAGTTGTTCGAGGTCAAGCTGCGGCGAGTTCAGCCATTCGACCGCGCCGTCCAACGAGGGCGCGCGGCCTTCGACGGGCAAGTCGCTGCGGAAAGGTCGCGACACGTCGGCGGCTGTGATCATCGTGCCATTGCTGGCGACTTCGGACGGCGCGCCGGAAGCTTGCTTTGCATGCAGCCGGTCGAGCACGGCCTGTTCGAAGGATGCGGTGCTGGCGTAGGAAAGCCGTGCCAGAAGGCCGGTATCCAGGCCGAGTGCGATGACCGAAACGCCGGCAAGCACGGCAGCCCCCAGGACCTGACGGATCCGTTCGCTGGCGCCGAGCGAGCGCTTCATACCTGCGAAAACTTTGCCTCCGACAAGCAGTGCGACGGCAAGCGAGGTAGCGGCGCCGGCGGCATAGGCAGTAAGCAGGAGGGTGGTTTGGAGATTGGCGCCCTGGAGTGCTGCGCCCGTCAGCACGAGACCGAGGATCGGCCCTGCACAGGGCGCCCAGAGCAGGCCAGTCGCAACGCCGAGCATCAGCGAGCTTGCCGCGGTTGGTGCGGAACCGGATTTGCCGGAAGCATTCAGCAGTCGGCTGCCCAAATCGACGAGCGGCTGGGTGACAGTAGCCGCTACGCGCGCCGAAAGCAGGCTGACGCCGAAAACGGAAAGGAGCAGCAGCGCCGCGAGGCGTCCGTATTCATTGGCATGGATCGCCCAGCTTCCGCCGACCGCCGCAAGCGTCGCAACGAGTGCGAACGTGGCAGCCATGCCGGCCAGCATGGGCAAGGTGCTGCGCAGGAAGGGTTGTCCGGCGCGGGCGAACACAAAGGGAAGGATCGGGAGGATGCAAGGGCTGAGGATGGTCAGCGCCCCTCCGAGATAGGCAATGATAAGAAGCGTCATCATCGTTTCCTTTGAAACCGGGGTTCGGGCTCTGGACGGCAATGCGGCGCGACCAGCAACGGGGCCAATCTGGTCGACGTGACGTATCCCGGATGTGTCCGGGGTGAAGGCGAAGTGTATCGACGTGTAGGAATTGCCCTTGGGTGCTACAGAGTGAGACAATTTGCCCAAGGAGGTGGGCGCGCGGCCCGCGCGATGGTGGTCGAATTGTATCAGCACGTATCCTGACGACCACGTGCTACATCCGCATGCAATAGCGGGTCGCATGGGACACACAGGGGATACATGCCGCCGGCTTTTTCTCGATCGTGTTCAACTGAGATCGGAGAGAAAACATGTCGAACGAAATCAATCATCAGCGCCGCCGCTTCTTCGGCATGGCCGCCATGACCATTGCTGCCGTTGAATTCGGCGTCACCTCTTTGGCGAAAGCGCAGTCCGCCGCGGCATCGGCATCGAAGCAATCCGCTACCAAGACCGGTGCGCAGACTTCTTTCGAAGCGCTGAAGCAGATCGAAGCCGGTGTGCTGAATGTCGGTTATGCCGAGGCCGGTCCGGCGGACGGCCCTGCCGTCCTGCTGGTGCATGGCTGGCCTTATGATATCTACAGTTTCGTCGATGTCGCACCGGTCCTCGCTTCGGCCGGTTATCGCGTCATCATCCCCTACCTTCGCGGTTACGGCACGACGCGCTTCCTGTCCAAGGATACACCGCGCAACGGTCAGCAATCGGCACTCGCCGCCGACATGATCGCGCTGATGGACGCACTCGGCATCGAGAAGGCGATCGTTGCCGGCTACGACTGGGGTGCACGCACTGTCAACATCATGGCGGCGCTCTGGCCGGAACGGTGCAAGGCCATGGTGTCGGTGAGCGGCTATCTGATTGGAAGCCAGGAAGGGAACAAGAAGCCGCTGCCGCCGGCGGCGGAGCTTTCCTGGTGGTACCAGTTCTATTTCGCAACCGAGCGAGGCCGTCTCGGTTACGGGGCGAATACGCGTGAATTTGCCAAGCTGATCTGGCGGACGGCATCGCCGACCTGGAAATTCGATGACGCGACCTTCGAGCGGTCGGCCGTCGCCTTCGACAATCCGGATCATGTCGCGATCTCCATTCATAACTATCGCTGGCGGCTGGGTCTTGCCGAGGGCGAGGGGCAATACGATGCCTACGAGGAAAAACTTGCCAAGGCTCCGGTCATCGCCATTCCCACGATCACGATGGAGGGCGATGCGAACGCCGCGCCCCATCCCGATCCGGCGGTCTATGCCAAGAAGTTTTCCGGCAAATACGAACACCGCACCATCACCGGCGGCATAGGCCACAACCTGCCGCAGGAGGCGCCGCAGGCCTTCGCCCAGGCGGTTCTCGACGTTGCGAAATTCTAGAAGACCGTTGGCTGCCGCGAGGACATTTCTCCGCTTCGCGGCGGCATTTTTCAGGGTTAGAAAAGAACAAAGCATACAGCCATAGCGGGCGAGGGATTTGAAGAGCTATCCATGGAGCATGTTGACCATATTCTGATCGTCGATGACGACCGCGAAATCCGCGAATTGTTGTCGTCCTATTTGAAGAAGAACGGCTTGCGGGCATCGATGGCCGCCGATGGCCGTCAGATGCGCAATTTTCTGGAAGCCAACGCCGTCGATCTGATCGTTCTCGATGTGATGATACCGGGTGATGACGGGCTCGTGCTCTGCCGCGAACTGCGCGCCGGCAAGCACAAGGCGATCCCGATCCTCATGCTGACGGCTCGCAGCGACGAAATGGATCGGATCATAGGCCTCGAGATGGGGGCCGACGACTATCTCGCCAAGCCCTTCGCCGCGCGCGAACTGCTGGCGCGCGTCAAGGCCGTGCTGCGGCGGACGCGCATGTTGCCGCCCAATCTCCAGATCAGCGAGGCCGGGCAGGTGCTGGCGTTCGGCGATTGGCGACTCGACACCATCGGCCGCCATCTTCTCGACCCGCAAGGCACGGAGATCGCTTTGAGTGGTGCAGAATACCGTCTGCTGCGGGTCTTTATCGACCATCCTCAGCGCGTTCTTAATCGAGACCAGCTTCTCAATCTGACTCAGGGCCGGGAAGCCGAGCTGTTCGATCGTTCCATCGATCTTCTGGTCAGCCGTTTGCGCCAGCGGCTCGGCGACGACGCGCGCGAACCGACCTACATCAAGACGGTGCGCAGCGAGGGGTATGTATTTTCGGTGCCTGTCGAGATATCGGAACCGCGGCCATGAAGGCCGGTGATCTGGTCCGCTCATTGCCATGGCCGAGCACGCTGCGCGCCCGCATCTTCGTCATCCTCTTTGTCGGGCTTGCGATTGCGTACGGTCTCTCTTTCAGCGTGCTCTATCTGGAGCGCTACATGTCGGCGAAGGCGGTGATGCTCGGCACGCTCGAGAATGACGTCGCCACGTCGATCGCTGTTCTCGACCGGCTGCCGGCGAACGAGAGAGGAAAGTTCACCAACTGGCTCAGTCGCGGCAACTACCGGTTCGTGCTGGGCGATGGGCTCAAGGGCGTCCCGGACGCATCGCCTCGGAGCGCCGAAATCGCCGCCAGGATCGAGGATGCGGTCGGTCATCGTTTTCCGCTGCGGGTTGAGGCCATTCCCGGTGATGTGATGCGGCTTCAGGCGCATCTGGCGCTCACCGACGGAAGCCCGCTGACGATCGATATCACGCCGCGCGGCGTCATGCCCGTTGCGGACTGGCTGCCTTACGTCTTCGCCCTGCAGATGGTGCTGCTCGTTCTGTGCGCCTGGTTCGCCGTCCGGCAGGCGATCCGGCCGCTGGGTGCGCTTGCGGATGCCGCTGATGCACTCGATCCGAACCGGCCGGGGCCGGCTCTCGGCGAAGCGGGACCACGCGAGGTCGCGCATGCGGCGCGCGCTTTCAACTCCATGCGCGAGCGTATCGCCCACTATCTCGAAGAGCGGGTGCAGATTCTCGCGGCGATTTCCCACGATCTCCAGACGCCCATTACCCGCATGCGACTGCGTGCGGACATGGCCGAAGATTCGCCGGAGAAGGACAAGCTCATCAACGACCTACGTGAGATCGAAAGACTGGTGCAGGATGGGATAGCCTATGCCCGCAGCTCCCACGGCAATGGCGAAAAGACAGCCCGCATCGATCTTGCCTCATTCATCGACAGCATCGTCTATGACTATCAGGACACCGGAAAAGCGGTCACCGTCCTCGGCATCGTCCAAGGCACGGCCTCGACCAAGCCGCATGCGCTGCGGCGTATCCTGACGAATTTCATCGACAATGCCCTGAAGTTTGCCGGTAGCGCCGAGGTCGGAGTCGAGAAAAAAGAGGACGGCAGCACCGTCATCACGGTGCTGGATCGCGGGCCGGGTATTCCGAAGGACATGCTGGATGCTGCGATGCAACCCTTTTTTCGGTTGGAGCAATCCCGCAGCCGCGAGACTGGTGGCGCGGGGCTTGGGCTTGCCATCACCCAGCAGCTCGCCGGGACCATCGGCGGTTCGGTCAAGCTCTACAATCGCTCCGGCGGGGGACTGGCGGCGGAAGTGACACTCCGCTGACGGACATTCGGCACCTTGTATGAGAAGATGTCCCTCCGGTCCGCTGCTATGCTTCGATACACTTCGGCCGTTCTGTGAAACATGCCGGATACGTCAATCCTTCAAATCACCTTTCGTCAACAAACGTCGCGGTGAGCGACAAACGAAGGAGTGTTCCATGACGAAGATCGAAAAGGTTCTCTACACCGGCAAGACCCACACGACCGGCGGGCGCGACGGCTTTGCGCGCAGCGACGATGCCGAACTCGACGTCAAACTGTCTCCTCCGGGCACAACCCAGCCGGGCACCAATCCCGAACAGCTCTTTGCAGCCGGCTGGTCGGCCTGCTTCATCGGTGCGATGGGGCTGGCTGCAGGCAAGCGCAAGCTCAGGCTTCCTGCCGATACGGCGGTCGACGCGGAAGTCGATCTCGGCACGACGGACGGCGCCTATTTCCTGCAAGCCCGCTTGAATGTCAGCTTGCCGGGCCTCGATGCGGAACTCGCCCGGGCGCTCGTCGGGGAAGCCCATGAGACCTGCCCGTACTCCAAGGCGACGCGCGGTAACATTCATGTCGAGTTGAATGTCGCTTGACCTTCGTGTCGCATCCAAGGAGCGTTCGATGAGGCGCATCATCCTTGTCGGCATGCTGGCGATGGCCATTTTTGCGGCGCCTTGCGCTTATGACGTGTTCTCACCGGAACCCTCGCCGCTCGCAGGTCTCGTGGCGATGTCGGCGATTTCCGGCAATTTACAGCGATAACCGCGGCCGCCACCGTTTGCGTAAAATGCGTCCGCAAACGGATATGATGCTGAACGAGGCGATATTGCAGATAGCCGCCTCGTTCGACCTTCTCATGGTTTGTCGCTGGGAATGGAGTTCATGGCCGCCTTGAAAATTGTCCAGCGGCTCTCAAAGAGCATCAGGCATTCGGCTTCGCTGAGGCTCTTCGACAGACCAAGACGCATCCGGTTGTTGGCGCCTTCAAGCAGATCGACGAGAACTCCACAAATCTCGGCAGCATTTCCCGGTGCGATCTCGCCCGCCTCCTGGGCGGAAGCGATCACGGCAACCAGCGGCTACGGGATCAAAAGCAGTTTACCAGTGGTCACGCGGCTTTCCATGTCGGCATGGGCGCGGGCCGCGTCGGCGAGGGGATAAGTTCCGCCGATGCTCACTTTGAGCGATCCGTCCTCGATCCAGCGGAAAAGCTGATGCGTACGGACCCGAAGGAGTTCGGGCGTGTGGATATGATCGAAGAAGGTCGCATAGCCGATCTTGATGCTTTTCGGCAGGCTCATGATGTCGAGCGGTCCCGGGCCGCCGAGCACCGGACCGTACCAGCAGAACGTACCGGAACGGCGTAGCGCCTCTAGCGAACCTTTGAAGGTCGCCGGACCTGAGCCATCATAAACGACATCGACACCCCTGCCGTCGGTGAGGCGCAAAACCTCATCGGCGAAGCGTCCTTGGGTATCGACGATGACGTGCTCGGCGCCCGCCTCTTTGGCGATTGCGATCTTGTCATCGGACGAAACGCGACCGATCACACGACCGCCTCTCAGCCTGATGATCTGGGTCAGCAGAAGGCCCACTCCGCCTGCCGCGGCGTGAATGAGAGCCGTGTCGCCTGGCTGCACAGGATAGAAATCGGTAGCGAAGTGGCTGGCCGTCAGCCCCTGCATCATCACAGACGCGGCTGTCCTGTCGTCAATGGCATCGGGAACCTTCACAAGGGACGTCGCCGGAATCGAGTGGTACTTCGCATAACTTCCCGGCGCATAGACCCAGGCGACGCGGTCGCCGGCCCCCAAATCGTTCACTCCTTCGCCGACGGTGAGCACACGGCCGACGCCCTCGACGCCCAGGACCTTTGGGTTCGGGATCTCGCCCCAGGCCATGCCTTGACGCACGCCGATATCCATGAAGTTCACGCCGGCGGCGGCGATCTCGACCAGAACATGCCCGGGTGCTGCTGCGGGCTCCGGACGATCGACAAATTCCATCACGTCGGTCCCGCCGACCTTGTTCATAACCACGGCTTTCATCGGATTTCCTTTCTTGATCGTTTATTCCAGAATTGTCCAAATTTTTTGCTTCAGGTGAGGGTCCGAAGCGCCAGCCCCGCGATGGAATGCAATTGCTCCCGGCTTGCGCCCCCGCGAGCTGCAATTCGAATTCCGGCAACGCTGGCGAAGAGGAAATCGGCTGCGGCGTCCGCGGATAATGAGGTGTCGACGTCACCTGCGGCCTGCGCTTGCCTGATGTGTTCGGTGGCGACTTTCTTGAGACGAAGATCGGCTGCGCGATGCAATGCTGTCAGTTCCGGCTGGCTCTGGCCGAACTCGCAGATCGAACTCACACCGAGACAGGCTTGGCCGGCATTCTCCACGACCCGCTCCATCATCGCCCGGATACCATCGAGGGCACGCGGTCCGCCGCGCACCATCGCGATATGGGCATCGGTCTCCGCGGCCGAATAGCGTTCCACGGCGAGGCAATAAAGCGTCCACTTGTCGCCGAACGTGTCATAGAGACTTTGCCTGCCGATCTTCATCGCGCGCACCAGCATTTCCGTCGACGTGCCCTCGAAGCCATGTTCGCGAAACACGTCGATTGCGGCGTCCAGTGCCTGATCTTTGTCGAATTCCTTGGTTCGCGCCATAGCCGGCATGTAGCTATATTGGAATGATCTGTCAAGAAACCATCGTCACCAGGCGCCTGTTCCTTATCGTTGAGGTATCATTGTTGCCTCCGTCGGGACAGGGCATGCGTCCGCCGCGGCGATGCCCGTCTTACTCGTGGCGTCGGGCCGTACAGGCAGGCGGGTCTGCTCCTTCCACCCTGCGACCGCCGCTTACCTAATCACCGCGCGAGGCTCGAGGAAGGCTTCGAGACCGAAGACTCCGAATTCGCGGCCGAAGCCGGATTGCTTGAAGCCGCCGAAGGGTGCAAGCGGCTCGTGCGGTGCGCCATTGATGATGACCCGCCCGGCTTCGATCTGATCCGCGACCCGTTTCGCCCGATCGGGATCGGAGGAAAAGACATGCGCCTGCAAACCGTAGTCGGTGTCATTGGCGATCCTGATCGCCTCGTCCTCGTCGCGATAGGAAATGACGGAGAGAACCGGCCCGAAGATTTCCTCGCGGGCGATGCGCATGTCGTTTCTGACACCGGCAAAGATTGTCGGCCGCACGAACCAGCCACGATCGAGACCTTCGGGGCGTCCTTCGCCACCAGTCAGCAGGATGGCGCCTTCTTCCTGGCCGAGGCGCAGATAGCTCTGGACGCGCTCCCACTGTTTGCGGCTGACCATCGGCCCGACACGGACTTCTCTGTCGGCGGGATCGCCGACCTTGAAGGCCATGGCCGCTCTCTTGAGGCGGGCTTCGATCTCGCCCTGCATAGGCTCGGGAACGAGGATGCGGGTTCCGGCGATACATGCCTGGCCGCTGTTCAGAAAGCCGGCGGAAAGAACTTGAGGTATCGCCACATCCAGATCGGCATCATCCAGAATGATGCTCGGGCTCTTGCCGCCGAGTTCCATGGTCACCCGTTTCATCGTCGCCGCTGCCGAGTGGACGATTGCCCGGCCGGTGGCGGTCGAGCCGGTAAACGTAACCTTGGAAACGTCACGATGCGCGGTCAGGGCTGACCCGACGACATTGCCGTAGCCGGTTACGATGTTGAGCACCCCTTTCGACAAGCCCGCCTGGTGCAAGCATTCAGTCACCACCTGCGTCTGGATCGCACTCATTTCCGAGGGCTTGATGACCATGGTTGCTCCCGCAGCGATTGCCGCCGAAAGCTTGCCGCAGATGAAGCTGTAGTTGCTGTTCCACGGTGTGATTGCCACGGCGACACCGGAGGGACGCATCTCCACCTCGGCGCGACCGATATGGCGCCGGAAATCGTAGCTCTCCAGCGTGTTCGCCATGTCGAGAAAGACGTTGCCTGCCCGCGGCGCTGCGAAATCAATGAATGTGGACGGTGCGCCATATTCCTCGCGCATGGCGTCGACAAGATCGCTTGCCCGCGCCGCGACCGCGGCATGTAGCCGCTTCAGCATGTCGATCCGCTCCGCCTTCGTCGTTGTGGAGAATGCCGGGAAAGCGCGCTTCGCCGCAGTCACGGCGCGTTCGGCATCTTGCGCGTCGGCGAGACGAACGGTGCCGATCTGCTCCTCGGTCGCCGGATTGAAGAGCGGCGCCCATTCCCGGCCGTGAGGTTCGACGAACGCCCCGTCGATATAGATCTTGTCGATTATACGCATTTCATTCTCCCATGTTGCCTTCACGGAAGAAATGGCGTGCGCTATCTGTTGTTTGTAGTAGGATAAAGTTTGACAGACTGATGAGCTATATCGAGCAATGAGGGCGAGCCTGATTGAACTTCAAGCGGTTGCCGCGGTGGCGCGCCATGGAGGTTTTCGTGCCGCCGCACGGGAACTCGGCATGTCGTCATCGGCCCTCAGCCATGCGATCGCCGCTCTGGAAGAACGTCTGTCGGTTCGCTTCTTCAATCGAACCACGCGCAGCGTCGCGCTGTCGGCAGCGGGCGAGCAGTTCCTCTTGGAGATCGCGCCGGCATTACGTTCAATCGAAAACGCGATCGAACACGCGGGCGAACACTCCGCTCGTCCTTCGGGCAGGCTTCGGCTCAACATGGCGCCCGGCGCTGCGCGAATGCTGCTTCAGCCCCTCATTCTCGAATATAACCACCGCTATCCGGAGGTCGATCTCGAGGTGGTAACCGAGAATGCGCTTGTCGACATTATCGGCAAGGGGTTCGATGCCGGTATCCGACTTGCCGAGTCGATCTCGCCCGACATGGTAGCCGTCCCGATTATCCCGACACTCCGTTCCCTCGTTGTCGCGTCACCCGAATATTTCGAGGAGCGGCCCAAGCCGGCCGTTCCGAGCGATCTGTTGCATCATCGCTGTATCCAGATGCGCATGACAAGCGGTCGGCTTTACCGCTGGGAGTTCGAACGGCGGGGCGAGGCGCAGATGGTCGATGTTCCGGGAAATCTCACGCTGGACGAGACCGGCCTGATTCTGGACGCGGCTCTTTCGGGTGCCGGCCTCGCTTATCTCGGCGAGCATTCCGTGGCCCTGCATATCGCCGCTGGTCGACTTGTGCCGGTGCTGGAAGACTGGTGCCCAGCTTACCCCGGGCTTCATCTCTACTATCCTCAAGGCCGACACATGCCCGCCAAGCTGCGCGCCTTCGTTGATCTCATCAACGAACAAAAGAGGAAATAGATGGGGCCGGCAGCGACTCGGTTCTTGGTCTTCGATTTTGCAGAAGTGCAAGGACGCGGGGTTAACAAGATCCCGAGGTCGGTTCCTCCAGTTTTTTGCGACTGGCGCTGCTCCAAAGCCTTATCGCATCGATATCTTCGTGTTGTTTGAACCACCAGTATTTCGCGCAAAGGTTCTCATCCAACAAAAATGATCGTTTTCGATCATTCCCTGCCAGCGAATATCTTTTCACGGTCATCGCCTTCAATTTCGGCCCTTCCGTCATGTGAATGTCATTCAAGGAAGATAGATATCGCTCACACGAATGAGCGATATGCGTCAATTTGGTGACATGGGGTAAGCCGGTGCTGACTCAAGCGGAAGATCGTCAGGCGAAAATCGTCGAGCTGTTGCGCGAACGGAACTTCGTCGACATTCGCACTCTGACGGAGCGCTTCGATATTTCGGTGGCGACCGTTCGCCGCGACCTGGGTGAGCTCGAGGAGGCCGGCCTTCTGCGCAGGACGCATGGCGGCGCCGTCAATCTCAACCAGGTTGCGCTCGATGTGACGAATGCCGCGCGTCTGGTCTGGAAACAGACGGAGAAAGCCGCCATCGCCGCGGTCGTTGCCGGAATGGTCGTCGATGGCGACACGGTGCTCCTCGATGCCGGCACCACCGCGCTGGAAGTCGCCAAGAAGCTAACCGGACGAAGCAGCCTCACGTTCATCTCGAACGGTCTCGACATCGTCGCCGAACTGACGCGTGTCGACGGGCAGAGCATCTATTCGGTCGGAGGCGAATATACCGAAACGAACCGGTCCTTCCGGGGACCGTTGGCGGAGCAGTTCATTCGCCAGTTCAATGTCGACAAGCTCATCCTCAACGCCGCGTCGATCGATGTCGATCGCGGATTGATCTGCACGGTCTCACCGGTGAACGCGAGTGTGGCTCGCGCCATGATCGAGGTGTCGAGGCGGGTGATCGTCGTGGCGGATCATTCCAAGTTCACAAAATCCAGCCTTTCAGTCGTCGCGAAGATCGAAGACGTCGGCGTCATCGTAACCGACTCCGGCACGAAATCCATCATCGATGCCGCGCCGGAGAAGCTGCGGAAGAAGTTCGTCATCGCGAACTAGGCAAATCCAAGTTTCCATCAACAGCATCTTCCAACCAGGAGAGAGCAGATGCTCAAGACCAACCGTAGAAAGTTCATGATCGGCGCAAGCGTCACGGCACTCGCCTCGACAGCGGGTGCCAGGTTCTCCTTCGCTGCCGAGCGCCGCGCGCTGAAAATCGGCGTCAACGGGATCCCGGTTACGCTGGAGCCGATCAACGCCATCAGCAATGTCGGCCCTCGCATCGTCAACCAGATTTTCGACACGCTCCTCGTGCGCGACTTTTTCGGCAAGGGCGCGCCGGGCAATGGCATTGATCTGATGCCTTCGCTGGCCGAAAGCTGGGAGCGGATCGACGACAAGTCGGTGCGTTTCAAGCTGCGCCAGAAGGTCATGTTCCACGATGGCGTCGAGATGACGGCAGACGATGTCGCCTACACCTTCTCCTCGGAACGGTTATGGGGTCCGGAAGCGATCAAGACGATCCCGCTCGGCGGTTCCTACTCGCTCGATTTCGACGAGCCCGTTGTCGAGGACAAGTACACCGTCGTACTGCGCACCAAGACTCCCACCCCTCTGACCGAATCCTACGTGGCATCCTGGATGGGACGCATCGTTCCCAAGGAATATTACAAGAAGCTCGGAACGGTTGCCTTTGGCAACAAGCCGATCGGCACGGGTCCATATAAGTTCGTGGAATTCGTCGCCAACGACCGTGTCGTCGTGGAAGCCAACGACGCCTATTGGGGGCTGAAGCCGACCGCATCGAAAATCACCTACCAGCTCGTTGCGGAGCCGGCTACGCGTGTCGCCGGACTGATCAGCCGCGAATACGATATCGTTACGACGCTGACGCCGGACGATATGGCGATGATCAACAGCTACCCTGACCTGGAGACGCGTGGAAATATCGTCGAAAACTTCCACATGTTCACCTTCAATATGAACCAGTCCGTCTTTCAGTCGAAGACCCTTCGTCGCGCACTGGCGCTTGCGGTCAATCGTCCGTTGATCGTCGAATCCCTCTGGAAGAACAAGGCGACGATCCCACACGGCTTCAACTTCCCGAACTATGGCAAGACCTTCGATCCGAACCGCCGCGCCATGGATTACAACGTCGAGGAAGCCAAGCGCCTGGTAAAGGAAAGCGGCTACGACGGCACGCCGATTACCTATCACACGATGGGCAACTATTATGCCAACGCCATTCCCGCCTTGATGATGATGATCGAGATGTGGAAGCAGATCGGCGTTACCGTGGTGCCGAAAGTCTATGCACCGGGCGGAGCACCGAAGGATCAGGACAGCTATATGCGCAACTGGTCCAACGGCCAGTGGATGACAGATGCCTGGGCCACGATGATCTGCGAATTCGGACCCAAAGGCCAGGTTCAGAAGCGGTGGGGCTGGAAGGCTCCGGCGGAATTCAACGAACTGTGCACGAAGGTATCGCAGATGCCTGACGGCAAGGAGCGTTTCGACGCCTTCAACCGCCTCCGCGACATCTTCGAAGAAGAAGCGCCGGCCGTGATCCTCTACCAGCCCTTCGATGTCTACGCGGCCCGCAAGGACGTTCACTGGAAGCCGATCAGCTTCGAGATGATGGAATTCCGCGACAACCTTACCTTCGGCTGAGCCTAACCTGTCGAACCGGCGGTGCGCATCCGTGCGCACCGCGCCTGGAGATTCGCCATGTCCAAACTCTTGACCGTTCGCGACCTCGTCGTCGAGGTCCCGGCGCGGAACATAAAAATCCTCGACGGCATCAGCTTCTCTCTGGAGGCAGGCCAGACGCTCGGTCTCGTCGGCGAATCCGGCTGCGGCAAGAGCGTGACCTGCTGTGCGGTGGCCAATATGCTTCCGCGCGGCATCGTTCGTAGCGGCGGCAGCGTGACCTTCGAACCCGGTGGCCCGAGCACCCGCAAGCCGGCTGTACCGAAAATCGCGATGATCTTTCAGGACCCGACCAGCAGCCTCAATCCCGTCCATACAATCGGCTATTATCTGGAATCGGCGCTCTACCGCCACCAGGGCCTGAAGGGCAGGGATGCCCGGATGGAGGCCATGCGACTTCTGGAGCGCGTCGGCATCGACCGCGCCAGGAGCCGGCTGCGTGCCTATCCGCACCAGTTCTCCGGCGGCATGAACCAGCGCGTCATGATTGCCCACGCGCTTGCAGCCAAGCCCCAGTTGCTGATTGCCGATGAGCCGACGACGGCGCTCGACGTTACCATGCAGGCCCAGATCCTGCATTTGCTGGAAGAGTTGAAGGCGGAAACCGGCATGTCGCTGATGATCGTATCGCACGATCTCGGTGTCATCGCCCGCCTCGCCGACAGGGCGGCCGTGATGTATTGCGGCAAGATCGTCGAGACCGCATCCGTCGCCGAACTGCTTGAGCGACCGTCGCACCCTTATGCGCGCGCGCTAATCGACTGCATGCCGAGCATCGATCCGGATGACCTCGCACCGCCGGTTCCGATTCCTGGCTCCGTCCCGCTTCTCGACAGCCTTCCGGAAGGGTGCCATTTCCACCCGCGCTGTTCGCGTGCGAGCGGCGAATGCTCCGCCCGCTTCCCGGCGCCCGCTAACATCGGCTTCGCCCACGAGGCCTCCTGTTACCATCCGGTGGCGGCATGAGCACTCCTCTTCTTCAAGCCAGCGGCCTGACCAAGGCATTCCGCCACAAGACCGGGCTCTTCGCACGGCCGACCACTCAGCTCGCGGTGAACTCGATCGGCTTTGAACTTGCAGTTCGTGAACGCATCGGCGTCGTTGGCGAATCCGGAAGCGGCAAGTCGACACTCGGCCGGCTTCTGCTCGGATTGACGGAGCCCACGCAGGGCGACGTGTGGTTTGAAGGCATCAACCACAAGCAGCGCCGCGCGCGGGACTGGAAAGAGTTTCGGGTTCGCACCTCCCTGGTGCAACAGAACCCGCTCTCCGCCCTCAACCCGCAGATGACCATCGGACAGCAGGTCGCGGAAGGACTTCTGGTCCATCGTATCGCTGGCCGGGCGGGCGCTTACGAACATGTCGCCGCAATGCTTGAGCGCGTCGGCCTGTCGAGCGCGATGATGACCCGTTATCCCCACCAGATGTCGGGTGGCCAGCGACAGCGTGTCGTGATTGCCCGAGCTCTGGTCCTCGACCCGAAACTGGTCGTCTTCGACGAGGCGGTATCCGCTCTCGACGTATCGGTTCAGGCCCAGGTCGTCGCGCTTCTACGATCGCTCTGGCAGGAGCTCGATCTCGCCTATGTCTTCATCACCCACGACCTGCGCATTGTTCGTCATCTCGTCGACCGCATCGCCGTCATGTATCTCGGCCGCGTCGTCGAGACCGGCGACATCAGATCCGTCTACGAATGGCCGCGCCATCCCTATACGCGGGCGCTCCTCGCCTCGGTCCCGACCATGGACTCGACAGTTCGCAATATCGAGCCGCCGATCAAGGGGGAACTCGACGCGTCGAAAATATCGCAGGGCTGCTCTTTCTGGTCACGCTGTCCCTTCGCGATCGACAGGTGCGCTATTGAAACACCCGAACTCCGTCCAATTCCAGCACATGGCGCCAGCCAGCATGCCGCATGTCATCGTGCCGAGGAATTCCCGCGATCGATAGCACCGCAAATCGACATGGTGACGGAGAGGGGGACGGCATCACAGAAGGAGATGGCACTGTGACGGCCTTTATCCTTGCTCGCCTGGTTCGAGCGATTGCGGTACTCGTGTTCACCGTCACGCTGGTCTTCATCGTTCTGCGCCTGAGCGGAGATCCCGCCCAGCAGATGCTATCCGACAATGCGGGTCCCGAAGCCCTGGCTGCCTTCAACGCCAAATGGGGCCTGGATCGGTCGATCCCCGAACAATATCTGTACTATGTCACCAACGTCCTTCGTGGCGATTTCGGGGTCTCGTTCGCGGACGGCCGCGAGGTTTTCACGGTCGTTAGCGAGCGTATTCCGAAAACCCTGATCGTAACGGTGTCGGCCTTCATCGTCAGCATGCTGATCGGCATACCTGCCGGAATCCTTGCGGCGATGCGCCGAGAGACCGCGCTCGACAAAGGCGTCATGGCCGGCGCTGTGCTGGGCTATAGCGTTCCCAACTTCCTGCTCGGCCTGACCTTCATCTTCGTCGTCGCCGTCTGGCTTCGGGTGCTGCCGAGTTCCGGCAGTTCGACCTGGAACCATGCAATCCTGCCCGTCGCGACTTTCGCCCTATTCAATGCAGCTGCGGTGGCGCGCTTCATGCGCTCGACCCTGATCGACGTGCTGGGCCAGCCCTATATCGCAGCCGCCCGCGCCGACGGCATTCCGCGCTGGGAGATCATTATCCGTCACGCGCTTCCGAACGCCGCGATCCCGATGGTGACCACGCTCGGCTTCGTTGCCGGTGGCCTGCTCGGCGGTTCTGCGCTCATCGAGCCCGTGTTCGCCTGGCCCGGCCTCGGCAGCGGTTTCGTGAATGCGACGAACACCGGCGACCTGCCCGTGGTACAGGCGATGATCGTGCTGTTCACAGCCTTCATGGTTGCCGTCAATCTGATCGTCGACGTCCTTTACGCGGTCCTCGATCCGAAAATCAGGAAGCATTGACATGGCGGTTGCGACATCATTCCGCTCGTTCAGGAGCATGGTGTGGACGCCGTTCCACCGCATGCCAGCCAGCATCGCCCTGTGCTGCGCATGGATCGCCATCGCGGTGATCATCGGCATTACGGCCCACTGGTCGGCACCTTACGACTATACGCATCAGGATCCTCTGGCACGGTTCGCGCGCCCATTCATATCTGCCGCGCATCTGCTCGGGACCGACTATCTGGGGCGGGATGTGGTCAGCAACCTGCTGGTCGCCACCCAGACGACCTTGATGATCGCGCTGGTGGGATCGGTGATCTGCGCGTTGATCGGAATAAGCCTCGGCCTGCTCTCCGCCCATTTCGGCGGCTGGGTGGACAACGCCATCATGGGCTTCGCCGATGCGATGGCGGCGGTGCCTTTCATCATCGTCGCCCTCAGCGTGCTCGCCCTGTTCGGAACCAGCCCGCTGCTGTTTGTCTTTCTCGTCGGTTTCGCGAGCTGGGAACGTTATGCGCGATTGACGCGCGGCCTGGTCATCAGCGCCAAGGAAGAGGGCTATGCGGAAGCGGCCCGCATTGTCGGCGTCCCGTCGATGCGCATTTACCTCCGTCACATGCTGCCGAACATCGCCGGCCCGCTCATCGTGCAGTTCACCGTGAACTTCCCTGAAATCATCCTGCTGGAAAGCGGCTTGAGTTTCCTTGGGCTCGGCATCCAGCCGCCGGAAACAAGCCTGGGACTGATGGTGGCCGACGGCCGGAACTATCTGGCGATCGCCTGGTGGCTCGCAGCTTTCCCCGGTGCGGTCATCGTCCTCACGACCCTCTCCATCAGTCTGCTCGGGGACTACCTGCGCGATCGCCTCGATGCGCGGCTCCGCTAACGAAAAGGAAAATATGATGAATCCGCTTAGAATGACCATTGAGACGATGCGCCTTGGCGGCCATCGCGGTCATAGCGCAGGCGCTCCGGAAAACACGCTCGCCGCGTTTCGAAAGGCTTTTGAATACGCCGGCCGCCTCGTCACGTGCGAGACCGATCTCGGCATCACGAGCGATGGTGAACTGGTGCTGATGCACGACAAGACCGTCGACCGGACCACCAACGGTCACGGTATCGTGCAAAAGATGACGTATTCGGAGATATCCAGGCTTGATGCGGGGAGTTGGTTCAGCGAGGAATTCGCCGGAGAACGGGTGCCGCTTCTCAGGGATGCGCTGCAGCTCGCCCGCGAGCTCGGCATCATCTATCAGCTCGAGCTGAAGATCTACGACCGCAATGACGTCTTCTTCCCGAAGCTGAGGACGCTTATCGATGAATTGGGCTGCGCCGACCTTCTGCAGTTTTCCTCGTTCGACTACGTTCAGCTGAAGGCGGTGAAGGAAGCGATCCCTGAAGTGCCGACCGTTGGCCTGATGCACTCCCGACTGATCGACCCCGCCGCCATTGCCCGGCAGGCGAATCTCGATGCGATGAACATCGAGGTCTACCACTTCGCCAGCGGCGAGGCACACCAGCTTCATGAGGATGGTTTCGCCGTATTCACCTACCTGCCGGCCCTGTATCACGAGAAGCTCATGCAATACGGCACCGATATCGAAGCCCAGGTCGTGCAATGGGTTCGCGAGGGCCAACTGGACCAGCTTCTCGGCGACGACGTGGCGCAAGTGACAAGGCTCAGGGATAGAGCCCGTGGCTGATATGCATAACTCGGCCTCGGCCGCTTGCGCGGTCAAGGCTGTCGTCGAGGACATCGCAAGGGAGGCCGGAAAGCTGGCCCTGACCTACTTTCAATCGCTGGCGAGCCTGCCAGTCGAGAAAAAAGGTCACCTCGATCTCGTGACCGAGGCCGACAAGCAGGTTGAGGAACTGCTGATCGCCAGACTGCAGGAAGCCTTTCCCGATGACGGCATCTTCGGCGAGGAGGGCGGAGAAATCCCCGGAACCTCCGGTCGTATCTGGGTTATCGATCCAATCGACGGGACATTCAACTTCGTCCGGGGCGGCCAGAACTGGGCGGTTTCCATCGGTATTTACGAAAGCCGTCGGCCGGTATTCGGAGTGATCCATGCGCCTGCACGGGGCCTGACCCTCGTCGGAGGCAAGACGGTGCCGACACGGCTCAACGGCAAACCGGTCAAGCCGCTTCCCGCCCTCGACATGTCGCGAGCCTCGATCGGGTTGAGCTTCCATCCCTCGGTATCGACGGCTGACCGGCTTGAAGTCATACGCTTCATCTCGGACGACCTTGGCATCAGCTTCCGCGTCGGAGGGGCAGCCACGATTTCGCTGGTCGAAGTGGCGATGGGCGAAACGGATGGCTATCTGTCGCTTGGGGATTCGACCTGGGATGTGATGGCAGCACTGCCGATCCTCGACAATCTCGGTATCTTGCACACGATCGATTGGGATGGGATCGACCTGTCATCGAAGCTTCGTTTCGCATGTGGAAGCCCCGAGTTCTTGAACAAGGTGCATCCGCTGCTAGAGCGCGTCCCGCTGCCCGCAAAATCGCTCGAAGCCATGGAACAAGGGGCCTAAAAGGCGCTGTGCCACCTACGTATCCCTGATCGCTGCGACGAGCCGATGCTTCGATCGCGGCGACGCCGAAGGAAATGGGCAAGGCGGCCGCAGCCGCCATTCCCAGGGTCTCCGGTACGACCCAGGTTCTTGCCGCTTTGACCGCCCGCAAGGATGCATGCGATCCGCGCATGTCAAAGCTTGCGACCTTTTGGTCGACGAAACGGTCATGAACCACCGACGGCCGCGATCTCGCCCGTGGCTGCCTAACCTAGGCCGTGGGCTGGTGCCAGGGGGCGGCAGACGACCGATTGATAAGGTCCGGGGGGCCCATTACGTCCATCGCGGAGCCAGACCAGACACCGCCGAAGGCCGAAATGATCGGCTCGGAGTTGGGCCGCGATCCTGCGATACTTGTCACATCAAACCCTCTTGCTGGGCCTGATAAACGGTTCGGACGCTGGGTCGAAAACCCAGGCTGCGGGCGAGAGACGTGTCAACATGCAGATACCACGGATTTGGGAGAGACTCGAACCTTGATTCCAACCGGTTACCCAGCAGACCCGCGAGCTCGTAGATGGACGAGGGCGCCTCGTCCGCAACGTTCACGATACGGCGATCGAATGTACCGTTCAGTGCAAGCTTGATCGCCTTGGCGATGTCACGATGGTGAATCGTGCTCATTCGTTGCGCCGGATGCCAGGTGCCGACGTATTTGGGAAGAGATTCGAGATGTCCGTCGCCGTCGCCATACACGAATGGAAACCGGACGATGGACCAGTTCAAACCGCTTTCGCGCAGTTCCTTCTCTGCGGCCACCTTGCTCGCCGGATAGGCGTGCTGTGGATCGACCGGATCGTCTTCTCGTCCCGGATGGGGATTGTCGTTGTTGTAGACATGGCTGGTGCTCGACAGGATGAACCGCGCGTCGGGAGCATGAGCCTTCGCGGCGGCAATCAGGTTGCGTGTCCCATCGAGGTTGCTTTTCCAGATGAGATCGGTGTCCTGCGTGCGAAACACCGCGGCAAGGTGCACGATGGCGGAAACGCCATGCACGGCGTTCGGGAGGGTCGAAGGGTCGAGAATATCGCCCGTCATGGCCTCTATGCCATCAGGGCAGGCTTTGCCCGCCCGGAGCAAGGCACGGCAGGCAAACCCGGCTTCCACCAGCCGCGGAAGAAGTCGTTCGCCAACGAGCCCAGTGGCTCCGGTTATCAGTACGGTCATCTGCTCAATCCTTTCGCAACAGGTTCTGCAGTCGTTCGGTCGCCGATCGCAGGACACGGATGGTCGTGGCCAGCTCGGCCTCATCGATGCCGCCGAAAGCAGCTTCGTGAATGAAAGAAAGATCGGGAAGTTTGCGCCACAGCGCCTTACCTGCGGCTGTCAACGTCAGCAGACGCTGGCGCTGATCTTCTCCGATCGAGGTCTGCTCGACCAGGTCTTTGCGGACGAGGGTCGCGATGATGCCGCTCAAGGTCGCCCGTTCGAGTTCGAGGGCGCGTCCGAGGTCGCGCTGAACGGACGGGCCGTGGTTCGCGAGATGCCAGAGAACGTACCATTGCGTGGATCCCAGATCGTAGGGCCGCAAGGTTGCGTCCATAAGGGCGCGGCCCGCGAAGTAGCACCGCTTCGTCCACGCTCCCACGGAGAGGTGCTCGGTGTTCGCCTGATCCCGCATGTGAAAGTCTCGCCATTTCGTTCGCTACCATACAATAATTGCAAGGTAGCGAACGAATGTCAAGAGCGGGTGGGTCCCAGCCTGGGGCGCGGCGTTCTAGAGATGCTCGGTTAGGAAGGTGCGCATGATCGCCGCGATCTCGCCCGCGTGCGTCTCCAGCGCGAAATGGCCTGTATCGAGCAGATGAACATGGCCTCGCGGCAAGTCGCGCTTATCGAACGGGCGGATGCAAAAGGCTTTACGGCGCCAAGGCCGGCGGCTGCAACTGAGCGGTCGGCAGCAAGAATGTGCGAACGCCCGTTTCGACTTTATCCTCTCTTCAGCGCTTGTTGCCGTAACGGAAGCGAAAGTTGCCGGATGATCAGTGACGCTGGAGGAAGGAAACGCGGTGGTCGCGCCGACGCCCTTACAGCCGATCTCCAAGGCGTGGCATTTGGCAACTGTTAGGTCGCTCCTTCCCTGTTCCGTTCCGGGAGAAACGGCTTGCGGCGCTTAACGCGTTGGCAACTAAAGGGAGGGCAGCGGAGATTTTTTTCATCCATATCGGAAGATTCTGCAAAAGATATTGGTTTCCTGAAAGACAAATCACTCCGGCCTATGCACCCCTATCGATGCGGCGCTATCCGTTCTGGGGAATCAATCGCGGCACTTGGCGGACCTAACTTTATAGCCGCGAGCGATATCGGGACCCCTGGTTGAGGATAGCTTAATTCGACGAGGGGACTTTGCATGCGGAAGCCAATTTCGCTGCGCGATATCGCGCGTCATTCGTGCAGCATAGCAGAGATCGCATCTGATGATCGACGTACACGCTCGAGGCATGTTGCGGATGCAAAAAAACACAATCGAAAAGACCGGTTTTCGGGCGCGGGATCGCGAGCCGGCGCGTCGCCGTCGCTATCAACGAAGCTTTCGGCTTTCGGTTTTCCGGCATTGGCCCTGCTCGGCAGCGTCGCGCTTCCGTTCGATGCATCGGCAGATCCGGGAACGCCCGGCGTTCCGCAGGCTCCCGTTGCGATCTATGCGGATAACTTCCAGAACCGGCCCGGCCCCACCCCGATCGTCAAGCTGAACACCTACACCAGCACTTCCGGCCAGACCTACACGGCCGATCCGAAATGGCTGACGAACTGCAATGGCTGGATCGCCTCCGCCAACCAGTCGACAACTGCTGCCGGCCCAGCCGGTGCCACGGAATGCACGAATACAGCGACCTGGAACACGGTTCAGCGCCTTTCCTGGGCGCTTGGACTTCATGCAGGCCAGACGCAGGCCACCGCACAGGGCAATTTTGCGGTTTCGGCCATGACCGCAGGCAATCCTGGCGCCGGACTTGTAGAGTTCCAGACGGCAACGAATATAGCATTCCCCACAAGCAATCGTTTCTTGACCTTCAGTGTCGATGTCGCGGCCGTCAATTGCCAGGTATCTCCGCCGCTGCTGCAATTCTCACTCGTGAACGAAGCAGGCAACGCTACGCCGGCAGGCACGCAGATCAACGGCTGCTCAAGTGGAACGACACAGACGCCGCCAGCGCTCGGCGGCGCGCCGGCTTCCACGATTACCACGGGAACCTACACGTCTAACGGGGCGGTGCTGATCAGCGGCGCCTCCTTCGGCATCCGCATGGTCAACAACAACGGCAGCGGGACCGGTAACGACCACGCGTTCGACAATGTCAGCGTCCTCGATGCAACGCCGCAGCTCGACAAGGAGTTCGGCCCGACCAGCGTGGCCGTCGGGGGCGTGTCGACCCTGACATTCACGATCACCAACACCAGCGAGTTGGGGGCAAAGACCGGGTGGTCGTTCACGGATGCTCTTCCGGTCGGCCTGAGGGTGGCATCCGATGAGATCAGCACGACCTGCCCATCGGGTGTCGTGACGGCAGCCGTCGGTGGATCGACCATAGACGTCTCGGGAAATCTCACCGCCGGCATGGCTTCGTGCACGGCGACCGTGCCGGTAACGTCCAGTTCCGCCGGAACCTATACCAACGACGCATCGAACATCACGTCGGCCGTCGGCATCAACCCGCCAGGCAGCACCTCGGTCACGTTCGGCACCCAGCCGAACTTCGTGTGCGATTCGACGATGTATTTCGGAATCAATGCGCCCACGCGGCTTCATCGGGCCGATACCAGCACCAATCCGTTCACCTTTCCCGGAATCGGCGCAGTGAACAGCCCCGGCTACAATGCGATGGGCTACGACGTTGTCAGCAACTATATTTACGCGACGCGCTGGGACAGCACCACGAGCAGATACCGCCTGTTGCGGATCGGCAGCAACGGTTCCGTCAGCGACCAGGGTCCCATCGTCGGCGGCGGCATCAATAACGGTTCGGGGCAGGTAGCCTCGGGTGTTGTGGGCCCGGACGGCTACTACTATGTGAAGGAGAACTCCGCCTCCAACGTGATGTGGCGCGTGGACCTGACCACCCGGACGGCTACCAGCATTCCGCTCAACCGCACGATCTCGAACGCGGACCTGGCCTGGCACAACGGGCTCATCTATACGCATGATAGCACTTCGGGCATCTTCTATTCGATCAATCCGACGACGGGAGCGGTAACTGCCATCGGGCAGTCGGGTCTTTCCGTGGACGCGTTCGGATCGTTGATCAGCGCCTCGAACGGTATCTTTGGCCGTTACAATAGCGGTGGGTTCTATCAGTTCGACCTTGCAACAGGCGTGGCGACACTCATTTCGGATGCGCCATCGGGTGCCGGCGACGGTGCCAAATGCCCTGTCACGGCTGTAAGTCTTCCCGCCGACACGCAGATCACCAAGACCGACGGCAGCAACACCTATACGCCGGGCACCAACGTCACCTACACGATGGTGGTCTCGAACAGCGGTCCGTTCGGCGTTCAGAACGCGTCGGTAAACGATCCGCTGCCCGCCGGTATCACCGGGGCGAGCTGGACTTGCGGCGGCGCAACGAATGGCGGTGTCTGTGGGACGGCGAGCGGCACAGGCGCCATTAGCGACGTCAAGGTGAGCCTGCCCGCAGGCAGCTCCGTCACCTTCGAATTGACCTTGACGGTGCCAGCGGACTTCACCGGCGATCTGGTGAACGCCGCTACGGTAGCCAATCCCTCGAGCGTGCCTGACCCCGATACGAGCAACAATTCGGCAACGGACACGGACACCGCTGCGGCTCCGGCACTGACGATCGAGAAGACCGGCACGCTCAACGACCTCGACGGTGATGGGCTCATCGATGCCGGCGAGACGATCAGCTACAGCTTTGTCGTGGAGAATACCGGCAATGTGACGCTGACCGATGTCACGGTGGACGATCCGCTGCTCACGAATGCCGGTGTTTCCGTGTCCCCAGGCCCGCAGACTTTGGCGCCCGGCGGGACGGCGACATTTACGGCGACCTATACGCCGACACAGGCCGACATCGATGCAGGACAGGTGTCAAACACCGCCACCGGCACCGGTACGCCGCCGTCCGGCCCGCCGATCGACAGCCCGCCGGATACGGTCGTCGTGCCGCCGGACCAAACGCCGGGGCTGACGATCGAGAAGACCGGCGTGCTGAACGATGCCGATGGCGACGGGCTCATCGATCTCGGAGAAACGATCAGCTACTCCTTCCTGGTGCGTAACACCGGTACGGTGACGCTGACCGGCGTGACGGTGGACGATCCGCTGCTTGCCAATGCCGGGATTTCGGTAACGCCCGGCCCGCAGACGCTTGGACCCGGTGGAACCGCGACCTTTACAGCGACCTATACACCGACCCAGACCGACATCGATGCGGGGCAGGTGGAGAACACCGCGATCGGCAGCGGCACACCACCGTCCGGCCCGCCGATCGACAGCCCGCCGGATACCGTTGTCGTGCCTCCGGACCAGACGCCCGGGCTGACGATCGACAAGACGGGTACGCTCAATGATGCCGACGGTGACGGGCTCATCGATCTCGGCGAGACGATCAGCTACTCCTTCCTGGCGCGCAACACCGGTTCGGTGACGCTGACCGGCGTGACGGTGGACGATCCGCTGCTCGCCAATGCCGGCATATCGGTCACGCCGGGACCCCAGACGCTGGCGCCCGGCGGAACGGCGACGTTTACGGCGACCTATACGCCGACCCAGGCCGATATCGACGCGGGCCGCGTGGAGAACACGGCGACCGGCACCGGCACGCCGCCATCCGGGCCGCCGATCGAAAGCCCGCCGGATACCGTCGTGGTCCCTCCGGATCAGTCGACCGGCCTGGTTATCGACAAGACCGGCACGCTGAATGATCTCGACGGTGACGGGCTCATCGATCTCGGCGAGACGATCAGCTACTCGTTCCAGGCCCGCAACACCGGCGCCGTGACGCTCACCAATGTGACGGTGAACGATCCGCTGCTCACCGATGCCGGCATCGCGCTGGATCAGGGGCCGCAGACGCTGGCACCGGGGGCGACCTTCACCTTCACTGCGACTTATACGCCGACCCAGGCCGACATCGATGCGGGGCGGGTGGAAAACACGGCGACAGGCACCGGCACGCCGCCGTCAGGTCCGCCGATCGAAAGCCCGCCCGACACAGTCGTGGTGCCGCCGGACCAGACGCCGGGACTGACGATCGAGAAGACGGGTGTGCTGAACGATGCCGATGGCGACGGCCTCATCGATCTCGGCGAGACGATCAGCTACTCGTTCCTGGTCCGCAATACCGGGGCGGTGACGATGACGGGCGTGACCGTCGACGATCCGCTGCTTGCCAATGCCGGGATTTCGGTAACGCCCGGTCCGCAGACGCTGGCGCCCGGCGGAACCGCTACCTTTACCGCGACCTATACGCCGACCCAGGCCGATATCGATGCGGGCCAGGTCGAGAACACGGCGACCGGCACCGGCACGCCGCCGTCCGGCCCGCCGATCGACAGCCCACCGGATACGGTCGTGGTGCCCCCGGACCAGACGCCCGGACTGACGATCGAGAAGACCGGCACGCTGAACGATGCCGATGGCGACGGCCTCATCGATCTCGGAGAAACGATCAGCTACTCGTTCCTGGTCCGCAACACCGGCACCGTGACCATGACAGGCGTGACGGTGGATGATCCGCTGCTGACCAATGCCGGCGTTTCCGTGTCCCCAGGTCCGCAGACGCTGGCGCCCGGCGGAACGGCGACCTTTACCGCGACCTATACACCGACCCAGGCCGATATCGACGCGGGCCAGGTCGAGAACACCGCGACCGGTACCGGCACGCCGCCGTCCGGCCCGCCGACGGAGAGCCCGCCTGACACCGTTGTCGTGCCTCCGGACCAGACGCCCGGATTGACGATCGAAAAGACCGGCAGACTCAATGATGCCGATGGCGACGGGCTCATCGATCTCGGCGAGACGATCAGCTACTCCTTCCTCGCCCGCAATACCGGCACCGTGACGCTCACCAATGTCACCATCGATGACCCGCTGCTAACCAATGCCGGGATTTCGGTCACGCCGGGACCGCAGACGCTGGCTCCGCGGGGGAGTGTCACCTTCACGGCGACCTATACGCCGACGCAGGCCGATATCGACGCGGGCCGCGTGGAGAACACCGCGACCGGCACCGGCACGCCGCCGTCCGGGCCACCGATCGACAGTCCGCCTGACACCGTTGTCGTGCCGCCGGACCAGACGTCCGGACTGACGATCGAAAAAACCGGCACGCTGAACGATGCCGACGGTGACGGTCTTCTCGATGCCGGAGAAACGATCAGCTACTCGTTCCTCGTCACCAATACGGGTGCCGTGACGATGACGAATGTCACGGTCAACGATCCGCTGCTCGCCAATGCCGGGATCTCGGTGTCACCTGGCCCGCAGACGGTGGCGCCTGGTGGAACGGTGACGTTTACTGCCACCTATACGCCGACCCAGGCGGAGATCGATGCGGGCCAGGTCGAGAACACGGCGACCGGTACCGGCACGCCGCCATCCGGCCCGCCGACGGAGAGCCCACCGGATACCGTCGTGGTCCCTCCGGACCAGACGCCCGCACTGACGATCGAAAAGACCGGCACGCTCAATGATGTCGATGGCGACGGGTTCATCGATCTCGGAGAGACGATCAGCTACTCCTTCCTCGTCACCAACAGCGGTGCCGTGACGATGACGAATGTCACGGTCGACGATCCGCTGCTCACCGATGCCGGCATATCGGTCACGCCGGGACCCCAGACGCTGGCGCCTGGCGGTACGGCGACCTTCACGGCGACCTATACGCCGACCCAGGCCGACATCGACGCGGGCCGTGTCGAGAACACCGCGACCGGTACCGGAACGCCGCCTTCCGGGCCGCCGATCGACAGCCCGCCCGACACCGTCGTTGTGCCGCCCGATCCGGCATCGGATCTCGTGATCGAAAAGACCGGCACGCTGAACGATGCCGATGGCGACGGCCTTCTCGATGCCGGGGAAACGATCAGCTACTCGTTCCTGGTGCGCAACACCGGGGCGGTGACGATGACCAATGTTACGGTCAACGATCCGCTGCTCGCCAATGCCGGCATATCGGTCACGCCGGGACCCCAGACGCTGGCGCCCGGCGGAACGGCGACCTTCACGGCGACCTATACGCCGACCCAGGCCGACATCGACGCGGGTCGTGTTGAAAACACCGCGACCGGCACGGGCACGCCTCCGTCCGGGCCGCCGATCGAAAGCCCGCCGGATACCGTTGTCGTGCCTCCGGAGCAGACGCAGGGACTGACGATCGAGAAGACAGGCACTCTCAACGATGCCGATGGCGACGGTCTTCTCGATGCCGGCGAGACGATCAGCTACTCGTTCCTGGTCCGCAATACCGGTGTCGTGACGCTGACCAACGTCACGGTCAACGATCCGCTGCTCGCCAATGCCGGCATATCGGTCACGCCGGGACCCCAGACGCTGGCGCCCGGCGGCAGCGCGACGTTTACGGCGACCTATACGCCGACCCAGGCCGATATCGACGCGGGCCGTGTTGAGAACACCGCGACCGGCACCGGCACGCCGCCATCCGGCCCGCCGACGGAGAGCCCGCCCGACACCGTTGTCGTGCCGCCTCAGCCTGCCAGCCTGAAACTGCAGAAGACCGGCCGCTTCACCGATACTGATCGAAACAGCTATACGAACACTGGTGATACGGTGACCTATACCTTCACGGTCACCAACGACGGCGGGCAGACGATCACCAATGTCTGGCCGGTAGATGCAGGGCCTACCTTCAATGGGCGACCAGCCGGAGCTTCCCTGTCCAGGTTCACACCGGAACCTGTCACATTGGCTCCCGGCGAAAGTCAGGACTTCACTGCAGTCTACACGCTGACGCAGGGAGATGTCGAAAACGCGGCGGGCATCCCGGATGGCATCGCCAACTCTGCCACAGCAAGCGGTCGCACCCCCGACGGCGAAGTCAGTTCGGACAATTCCACGTCCGTTGTCACACCGCCCGCAGCCGTTCCAGGTGACATTTCCGTTACGAAGATTGCCAACCTCAGGTTCATCCGTCGTGGTGAAAAGGCACCGTTCACCATCCGCGTCACCAACAACTCGGGCGCGCGGGTGGATGCTCTGACGGTCATCGACACGATGCCGGCAGGCTTCCGCTATGTGGAAGGCTCGGCGACCGTCGACGGCACCAAGGTGACGCCTGAAGTGGTCGGCCGACAAATCCGCTTCCGCGACGTGTCCGTCGGCAGCAAATCCACGGTCGAGATTCAGATCAGGCTGCTGGCGCTGAGCACGGCCGGGCCGGGTGAGCATGTGAACCTTGCCCATGTCGTGGATCCCAGCGGCGATCAGGTCGGCAATGAAGCCCGCGCGGTCGTCGAGATCATCGTCGAACCGGTCTTCGACTGCGGCGACATCATCGGCAAGGTGTTCGATGATACCAACCGCAACGGCTATCAGGACGAGGGCGAGCCGGGACTCCCCGGCGTAAGGATCGCGACGGTCAAGGGCTGGTTGATCACCACCGACCAGTATGGCCGCTTCCATGTCGCCTGCGCGGATCTTCCCGAGACACGCATAGGGTCGAACTTCATCATGAAGCTCGATCCCAGAACCCTGCCGACCGGCTACCGCCTGACGACGGAAAACCCGCGTGTCGTACGCCTGACGGCCGGCAAGATGACCGAGCTCAACTTTGGGGCTTCGATCGGCCGCGTGGTCCGGCTCGACCTCAAGGGCGAAGCCTTCGTGTCAGGAAAGGCCGAACTCGACAAGCGCTGGGCGGATGGCATCGACCAACTGATAACCGTCCTGGCTCAAGAGCAGTCGGTGCTCCGTCTCTCCTACATCGATGCGGCCACTGAGCCCGAACTCGCCGAGGCGCGCGTGCGCCACATCAAGGAGCTGGTTGCCGACCGATGGCGGCAGCGGAAGCGGGCCTATCCGCTCAACATCGAGACGCGCGTGGAGGCGGGACAATGAGGCTTCTTGTCACGAACATCGATCTTTCCCGGCTGCTCCTGAACCGCCGGCTCGGCCTCCTCCGCTGCACCGCGATGGCAGGCCTGCTTGCCATGTCGCCGCCGGCGGCAGCGCAGGAGAAGGCCGAAAAGGGCGGCAGAATTTCTGCGGACAGTTCGGTGCACCGTCTGGCGATCGGCGAAAATACGGAAGCCGAAACACCTGCGGATGCTCCCGCCATTCCCTTCATGATCGAGGTCGATGGGGAAACAGTGGACAAGAGCGCCGAGCCGGAGGCAACCGATCGGCCGGCCGCCAAAACCAGCCGCTTGACGTCTGGCGAAGCAAAGCCGAGCGATCGTCCGGTGGACCGGCAGCGGCAGACGGATCTCGATTTGTCCGCGGTCGATATTCAGGTTAAGTTCGATGGGCTCGATACCGATCCTCTGCTCAATGTCTCGACCGTGCCCGTGAAAAGGACATATCGGGCCGGAGAGGAGGTCCGCTTTCTTGCAACCTCCAACTATCCGGCCTTCATCGAACGGGCGGAAGTCCGCATCTTTGAAACGAAGGGGCGCGATAAAGATCGGCCAATCGCCACGATTCCCGTTGCGGTCAACGGTGAGGCAGCCTGGATCATGCCCGAGGCGAAGGAGGCCGATTTTGCGTATGTGCTGCGCGTCTACGATGCCAAAGGGCGTTACGACGAGACGGTACCGCTGACCATCGCCAGAACCGATCGCGGGTTTGCTCCCGATCGGAAGCAGGACAAGGCCACGGCACCGGGGACAGGCGAAGACCGGACGGCCTTCCGCAACATTCCCGTTGTGGGAGGGGCGGTGACGGTCTATGGGAAGCAAGTCCCGGCCGGACATGCGGTACGCGTGCTGGGCGAGGAGATCCCCGTCGATCCGAAACAGGCCTTTGTGGTCCAGCGGATCTTGCCGCCCGGGGACCACGCCGTTGATGTCGCCATCAAAGGCGTGTCAAAAACCGGTGGGCTGTCCTTCAGCCGTGATGTCAACATCCCTGACAACGATTGGTTCTACGTGGCACTCGCCGATCTCACGATCGGAAAGCGCACGGGCGATGCTCATATCGAGGAAGTCCGCCCCGGTGAATATGACGAGGTTTATTCGAAGGGAAGATTGGCTTTCTATCTCAAGGGCAAGGTCAAGGGGAAATACCTGCTTACGGCCGCCGCCGACACGGGGGAGGACGACCTTGAAAAGCTCTTCCGCAATCTCGGCAGCCAGGATCCAAGGCAGATCCTGCGCCGGCTTGATCCCGATGACTATTACCCCGTCTATGGCGACGATTCCACCTTCACGGAAGACGCACCCACCAAGGGCAAGTTCTATGTTCGGCTGGAGCGCGGAGACAGCCACGTGATGTGGGGCAACTACAAGACCCAGATTACCGGCACCGAGTTCCTTCCTTCCGACCGTGCGCTTTATGGGGCCTCCGCCGTCCACCGATCGGAAGAGACGACGTCCTTCGGCGAGCGTCGGACGGAGATTACCGCCTATGCCGCCCAACCTGACACGCTGCCGCAGCGCGAGGAGTTCCTGGGCACTGGCGGCTCTGCCTATTTCCTGAAGCGCCAGGACATTGTCGAAGGTTCCGAGACGGTAACCGTAGAGACCCGTGATGCGGTGACCGGCCGGGTCCTCGAACGGCGCGTGCTTACCTATGGCGAGGATTACTCGTTCGATTACATGCAAGGCGTCATCATCCTGCGTCGGCCGATGTCCTCCATGACCGGGACTTCCGAACCGGTCCGCAATGGAGCGCTTGGCGGCGGCAAGCTTTATCTGGCCGTGCAGTACGAGTTCGAACCCATCGTGAGCGACGTCGACGGCTATGTCTATGGTGGCCGTGCGCAGCACTGGATAAACGACAAGATACGTGTCGGCGTGACCGGCATGAACGACAGTACCGAACTGGCGGATCAGAAAGCCTATGGCGCCGATGTCACTCTCCGGCACTCCGACAATACCTTTCTGAAGGCCGAGGTCGCCCATTCAAAAGGGCGGGGCTTCGACCTGTCGCACTCGAGCGATGGCGGTCTGACCTGGGGCAACGACGAAACAAGCTATTATGGCGATCCAAACGACGATGAAGGATCGGCCTATCGCGTGGAAGGTCAGGTCGATCTCGAGGAGCTTGGGACAAGCATTAAAGGCAAGATCGGCGGGTATTACGAGAAGAAAGAGGCCGGTTTCTCAACCCTCTTTGACGATGTGACCGTCGATCAGCGTATCTGGGGAGCGCATGCCGATCTCGATCTTACCCCGAAAACCGGTGTCAAGTTCACCTATGACGATCTGACCGACGATCGCGGTCAGGTGCGCCGCGACGGTACCGGGAGTGTCAGCTATAAATTCGACGAACATTGGAAGCTGTCGCTCGGCCTCGACTACACTGAATTGATGTCTCCCTTGGCCATAGCATCCGGCAAATCCGGCTATGACGGTTCACGTCTGGATGCGGGGATGCGTCTGGATTACCGGATAGATGACGACCGGCTGATTTATGCCTTCGCACAAGGGACCCTTGATCGCTCCGGTGACATCGACCGCAACGACAGGGCCGGCGTGGGTGCCAAGGTTCAGCTTACCGACACGATCGGGGCGGAAGGTGAGGTCTCTTATGGCACGAACGGCCTGGGCGGTCTTGCCGGCCTTACCTATGATCCGAATGCCGACAGTCACTACTACCTAGGCTATAAGCTCGATCCCGACCGCGCGTTCGATCTCCACAATACCCATGACCTGTTCGGCGACGACAAGGGGACCGTTGTTCTCGGCATGCGCCGCAAGATGAATGATCTGCTCTCTGCCTACAGCGAGAGCACTTACGATATGTTCGGCAATCGCAACTCGCTCACCCAGACCTATGGCGTCATGTACACACCGGATGCCATGTGGACCCTGGACGGTGGGCTGGAAATCGGCCAGGTGCGCGACGAGACGGTCAATGCCGATACCGATCTACAATATGAAGACTTCGAGCGGTACGCGCCGTCGCTCTCCGTCGGCTACAAGGACGAGGAGAGGGGCATCAACGCTCGTGTGCGAGGGGAAGTGCGCATCGAACGTTCCGACAATGGTACCCGCGACCAGAATACCTATCTCTTCGCGGCAGGGCTTGGCTGGAAGACCAATCCCGACTGGCGGCTGGTCACCCATCTGGATGCCGTTCTTTCCGACAGCCAGTCATCCGATGCGTCGTTTGCAGATACCGACTACGTGGAAGCATCGATCGGATATGCCTATCGGCCGGTGGACAATGAACGTCTCAACGCCCTTTTCAAATACACCTGGCTCTATGACCTGCCGGGCAACAACCAGCTGATCAGCGGCGCCACGGGCGACCAGTTCGCTCCGGCGCAGCGCAGTCATATCCTCTCGGCGGACGTCAATTACGACCTGACGCCCTGGCTTACCATCGGAGGCAAATACGGGTTTCGCCTGAGCGAGGTCCGCTACCGGACCAGCAACGGCTCAGGTTCCGGTTTTGAGGAGGAGTGGCAAAAATCGACCGCCCATCTTGGCATCGTCCGGGCCGATCTTCACGTCATCAAGAGCTGGGATTTGTTGGTTGAAGGCCGCGTCATGCATATGCCCGAAGCTGAGACGACCGACTTTGGGGCGCTCGCAGCGGTCTACCGCCATGTGGGAGACAACTTCAAGGTCGGCGTAGGCTACAACTTCGGCAGGTTCTCCGACGATCTGCGTGATCTTACCTTTGACGATGAGGGCGTCTTCCTAAACGTCGTGGGAAAGTTCTGATCCGCGGGACATGTCCCTGGCAGCGACGGCTCCAACGGTCTCCTCAGAGACGTCCGGGCGAAGCCTGCCTGGTTGATCTGTGATCCTCAGGCAGCGGTCATGCTGGTGCCTCATCATTCGCACTATTGAACGCGACACGGTCCATACATCGGCTGATTCCACTTCTGCGTTCATTGGTCGTTCTGATGCGCCAGTGCCACATCGATACACAACTATGAGTACAAGAAACCATGTCGTCTAAATTGTAATCGTCGACGAACTGCATCCTTTTCTACTGACGCCCTGTGTGGTGGGATGCGCGTTCGCGGGGTGGCGGGTTATCGAATTAAATGCTGAAAAAAATTGCAGACGCGCGCCTGTTCGGATCTTTGCCCGAGGACGCGGGGCCACGGAAAATGACTTTTCGAGGCGGTGCGATGCACTCTGTGCGGTCTCCAGGATCGCAGGAATTCGTATCCGAAGGTCACGTTTTCGTCGTCATGCTGGCTCCCTGCGCGGGTATCAGCGTGACGTTCGGGGCTGATCGGGTGCAGAATTTTGACGCGACGGCGGGCCAGACCGTCGTGATCCCCGCCGGGGTGGTTAGCAGGACGAGCTGGAATTCGCGGCGGGAAAACATTGTCGTAGCGATTTCGCAAGAAAGCATGCTCGATCTCGCGGGACATGCGCTGGATCGCGTGGACTTCGAGATCAGGCTGGCGAACCAGGCCGTTGATCATACTGCTCTGCATTTCGCGAAATTGATGAAAGCGGAACTCAAGCATCCCGATTACGCCAACGAGCTCTATCTCGACTCCCTGATCACCGCCTTCGGCGTTCATATTCTTCGCAACTATTGCATCGCAAAGCTACAACGTCCGGTGAGAGCGGGGCTTTCCACCATCGCGGCCAGTCGGGTGCGGGAGTATCTGGATGTGCATTTCAGACGAAAATTGACGATTGCCGAGCTTGCCAACATCTGCGGGCTTTCTCCGGGGCATTTCGCTCACGCTTTCGTGAAAACGTTCGGGACCACTCCACATCGCTATCTTATTGAACGACGCTTGGAATTTGCTGAGGGCCTTCTTACGCAAACTGCTTTTCCCATCTCCGAAGTGGCGTTCCTGAGTGGATTCTCCAGCCAAAGCCATCTTACCAACATGATGAAGACATATAGGGGCAAGACGCCAAGTCAGCTGCGCTGAACCGGATCGCAGGCGGCGGATCATGCAAGTATAGCTGAGCACGCATTGGCCGATGCGGCAGGGACAGCGGCGACTTTTCATTATTGAACCAGCCCACCAAAACAGCACTTCACCCACGATTCGAAATACTCGGTGATAGCGGTTTATGCTTTGTGGATGTTTGCTATCAATGTATATATCAAAATATTCTTAGGTATTAATATTAACATACAATATGATTTGCCAGCCTCTGGATTTCTCTGGTAAAGTTATTCTTGCCAGTTGCGGGAGCGTATTCACTCTCCGGTCGAAGTCGCGAATGCCAATGGAAATATGCATCGCGTGATGCCTGCTTTCGTAAAAAATACCCAAAAAAAAACAAAGAAGGAGGAGGGGTATGGCAAAATTAACATGGATATGCGCTGGATGTGATGTTGAGTTCGAATTAAGAAAGATCGATCAGTGGAGAATGTTGCACGTGGAGATTTCGTCCAGGCGAGGTCCCCCACGCCTGAGCGAGACCTTCGAGCTTTGTCCGGACTGTCAAAATCGTCTCGTCAATATGGCGGATCCCCGTAAATGGCCCAGGTCCGAGGTCGGGTTATCTCGATGATCTGGCCAATGGAAATCTCCTCCATCGCATACCGATGCTGAGAAATGATGCCTCTCCGAAAGAGGCTCTGATCTTTTGTTGACGTTATCCAGGCGATTCTGACGCCTCTTGAATTGCTTTTTTGCTGCATTAGCTCCGCCTTAATTAGCTTCGTTCGTCCTGGAATTTGGAGAAGCAATTGTTTTGGCGCTGTGACGGGTGTGGCGAAAAGAGGCGACTTCGCAAGATCGACGAATTCCGATGGACCACTATCAGCGTCACGTCGGCCTCAGGGGCCCAACTTGCCCACGACAAATATGAGCTTTGTCCGGACTGCGCCTGCCGGCTGCTCCAATATGCAAATCCGAGGGAATGGGGGACGGTGGCAACGATCCAACTTTTGCAGGAAGCTAGTCTCAAGACCGCCCGTCCATAGGCAGGGCTTCCATTCGATGCCGCATCCATTGAGAAAATCTCTTATGAATGAGATGATGAATATCAATTCCTGATCAGAATCACTGTCTGCAGAAGCACTTGACGACAAATTCATCGCCCGCCCCCCTGGCACGCAAAGAGCCTTATCACACCGTCCGGCAATACGAGCAGCGGCATGTCTGGCGGCTTGGGACGGAATTCTTGCAGCATGAGCATCTGGGGCGACATATTCTGCAATATTGCGCGACGATGAACCAGGAGCCGTCACCACGAAAGTCTTCGAATAAGATCTTCGCTCAGCAGTTCCGCTATATGACCTGCTTTAATCTGATCAGCAATTATATGAGCTGGAAACGGGGCGAGGGAAAGCCACCAACCTTGAAGGCGTTACAGGAAACCGTTTCCGCCAGCCCCCGGCATGTCGCCGACCTGATTGCGGCTTTGCGGGACAGCAACCACGTCACCGCCCAACGGCAGGCGACGGACCGTCGTTCGATTTATCTCATCCCGTCGCCGAAGCTTCTGCTCGAAGTGGCGCGCTCACCGCTGTCTTTCCTGAAAATATCGGAAGGCATGAGACCAGCCGATCGGTCGCTCGCCGATCTTCTTGTGGGAAACTCAGATCTCCTTGCTCTATGGATCGCCCGATCCATAGAGGAATTCAAGAAGCTCGATATCGTCTTCCGGCCTTTCCCTAATGTCGTGCAGTTCAGCACGCGCGATGCCGGCTACCTCATACTCACGGCAGTGATCGGATCTTATTACAGCAAAATACACGAAGACGAGCCATGGCAGGGCGGCTTGGCGCCGGAGAACCTTGCCGGGCGTTTCGGGGTGTCGCGCCAGCACGTCCGTAATCTTTTTTCGGAAGCAAGAGAAAACGGTGTGTTTGCCGTCAGCAGCGGCCAACTTTCCGAAATCAGTCCGGCGCTCGTCGACGAGTTCGAAACATGGTCTGTCGGGCAGATGGCCCACTATCGGCTGCTTGCGGAAGAAATGCGTGATTTGGCCGGGACCGAGACAATTTCTGCACACCCCTGAGGCAGATCAAACCCGCGACATCGCTTGTCATTAACATTGCCGCATCGCGTCATGGATCGATGCAAAGTTTGGACTGCCACCCAGCGTGCCTGTCTCCTATAAGACGCGGGGCTAAAAAGAACTCAACTTGATGTCGTCCGCGGACTGACCGACGGGCAAGAGTAGAAGGGTGTGAACGCTTTTGCGGCGAGGAACCCTGTACACTTGCACCAAAGGCAACACGGGGAATTTTTCCGTGGACTGTTCATGGGCTGGCGGCCACCGGGGCAGGGATCATGATTCCATTCGGCTTTGCAGGCTTGAAGGCGCAACTGTTGTCGACGACCGGATTGGCGCTTGCGCTTGCCGCAGGCGCCGGCCTCGCGCGGCCGGCCCTGGCCGATCCGCTTCCCGCCGGGGCAAGTGTTGCGGCGGGGCAGGTATCGGTCGGCTCCGCAGGAAAGTCGATGACGATCACGCAAGGCTCGCAGAATGCCATCGTCAACTGGAACAGCTTTTCGGTCGGCCAGGGTCATGCCGTCAACTTCGTTCAGCCCGGAAGCTCCTCCGCAATCCTCAACCGCGTCACCGGATCGACCACATCGACGATTGCCGGATCGCTCACCGGCAACGGCCATGTCTATCTGATCAATCCCAACGGGATCGCGATCACCAAGACCGGCAATGTCAAGGTCGGCGGAGGCTTCGTGGCTTCGACGCTGGATACCAGCGACGAGGAGTTCCTGAAGGGAAAGAGGACATTTGCCGGCAAGGGGGCTTCCGCGGCAGTCGAGAACAGCGGCGTGATCACCATCGGCCGGGGCGGATATGCAGCCTTGATAGGTGGGCGGGTCAGCAATGACGGGCTGATCAGCGTGCCGATGGGCAAGGTGGGACTGGGATCGGGCGAAGAGGCCACGCTCGACCTGTCCGGCGACGGCTTTCTGCAGGTCGCAGTGCCAACCAAAGCAGGCGGTGCGGATGCGCTTGTCAAGAACGGGGGCCGGATCTCCGCCGATGGAGGCCGTGTCGTCATTTCGGCGGCTACTGCGCGAGAGGCGGCGAGAAACGCCATCAACCTTCCCGGAACGGTCGAGGCCAGAACGATCAGCGGCAGGCAGGGCGAGATCGTCATCGGCGGTGGAGCAGGGGGGAGCGTCTCCGTATCCGGCCGTCTGAATGCGACCGCCAAAGGCGGCGGCAAGGGCGGAAAGGTGAAGATCACCGGCAAATCCGTGAAGCTGAATGGTGCCGTAGTCGATGCATCCGGCGCGGCGGGAGGCGGCACGGTGGAAGTCGGTGGCAATCGTCAGGGCAAGGGACTGTTGCAGCGAGCTGAAACCACTGCGGCGGATCGGAAAAGCATAATCCGTGCGGATGCGACCGAAGGCGGTACAGGCGGAGACGTCGTCATCTGGTCCGACGAGATGACTGTTTTTGACGGGTTGATTACGGCAAGGGGCACCGGTCCCGGATCGGGCGGAGAAGTGGAGGTCTCGGGCAAGGCGAAGCTCGACTTTGCCGGCGCGGTGGACCTGACCGCTGAAAACGGCCGCTTCGGTAATTTGCTTCTCGATCCCTACAACGTCACCATTGCCCTTAGGCCGTCCAGCAATTCCAACGGCATGACCCCCACGGGGAACGACAGTGTCATAGACGTCCTTACGCTCCAGAACGCGCTGGCAACCGCAAATGTCACGATTGCAACTGGTGGCTCTGGGTCGCCCGGCAGCCAGGCAGGCGACATTACCGTGGCGGTTGCCGGCGATCTTTTCTGGTCGAGCGACTCGATTCTCACTCTTTCTGCCTATGGCGACATTCATATCGATTCCCCCATCGTCGCCACCGGCGCCAATGCCGGCCTGGTGCTGAACTATGGCGACTTCGCCACGAGCGGCAGCGCGTCGACCGGCAGCGACTATTTCGTCCACCGGCCGGTCACTCTTTCAGGCGCCAATGCCGGTCTGACGATCAACGGGGAGGCGTATACGATCATCCGCAGCGCCGAACGGCTGCAGGCGATGAATGGCAACCTTGGCGGCAACTATGCCTTGGCCGGCACGCTCGATCTCGAACCCGCCATGGCGTGGAATGACGAGACCGGCATGGTCCCAATCGGCGATTATGCCGACCCGTTTACAGGCACGTTTACCGGAATGGGCAATAGCATCGAATGGCTCTTTTTGATGAAGCCCGACCGGGAGGCCGCCGGTCTCTTCGGCGTTTCATCCGGCACCATTCGCGACGTGAATCTCCATCTGGGCGTCGCCAGCGGTGCGAAATATGTCGGCTCTCTCGTGGGCGTCAACAGCGGCATCGTCAAGAACGCTTCCTCCAGCGGCGTGTTCGCGGGTGGTAGCCTGTATTCGGGAGGGCTTGTCGGCCTCAACACCGGTACGATTTATGGGTCATACACTGAAGCAATGCTCTCCAGCACCCAGACCGGATATGGCAATGGCGGTCTGGTTGGACGCAATGACGGCACGATTGAAAAGAGTCATGCCGAAATCACTATTTCCGGAAGAACGTCGATCGGCGGACTTGTCGGCGAAAACAACGGGACGATAACCTCGTCTTATGCAGGATCGAGCGTCAGCGGTGTTATCTCCGTTGGCGGACTTGCCGGCACAAACAACGGGACAATCACCGATTCCTATGCCACAGGCGCGACCAACGGAGCAAACAATGTCGGCGGACTGGTTGGCGACAACAAGGGGGCGATCTCCAGCGCATATGCGACCGGCGGTGTCGGAGTGGGCGGCGGCACAGGGGTTGCGGCCGCCGGAGGACTGATCGGCTCCAATTCCGGCCAGGTCCACGATGTCTACGCGACGGGAAACGTTCAAGCGACCCAGGATCTTGGCGGCGAGATCGTCAATGATCCCATTCCTGATCTTTTCATGCCCATCTTCGGGGATAACGTTCACGGTTCCTACCCGCAAACTACCGACCTGCGAGGCATACAGAAGGTCGGCGGCCTGGTTGGTTTCAACAGCGGAGTGGTCACCGATGCCTATGCCACCGGCGACGTCACCGGCACGGTGACCGGGTTTCAAGGTGTGATCTACCAGTTTGTCGGCGGATTGATCGGTGAGAACGGCGGTGCCATCAGCAACGTATTTGCGACCGGGGACGTGGATACCAATACCGGCGGTGCGGACGGTGGGCAGATGGGATACGGGACCGGGGGGCTTGTCGGCCTGAATATTGCATCGACGAGCGGCGGTGAGGCGACAATTTCCAATGCCTATGCAGCGGGCAATGTGAACGGCGGATATGGTACAGGCGGACTCATCGGGGTCAACGGTACCGGCGGCGCTGTCAGCAGTTCCTACGCAACCGGCGATGTTACGGGATTCAGCCTGATCGGTGGGCTGGTCGGACTGAACCAGGACGCTACGGTCAGTGGCTCCTATTCGACAGGCGCCGTGAGCGGGCAGCTCGATCTCGGAGGGCTTGTCGGAAACAATCTCGGAACCGTGGTTGGCAGTTTCTGGAACACCACGTCCTCAGGCCTCGCCAATGGATTTGGCAAGGGCACCATCGCCGGAGCGACGGGTCTTGATGACGCGCAAATGATGCAGCTGGCGAGCTTTGAAATGGCCGGCTGGGATATAGACGACGCAGGGGGCACCGGTTCCGTTTGGCGAATCTACGACGGATACACCTCGCCCCTGCTGCGCAGCTTCCTGACGCCGGTCACCGTCAAGGCCAATGATGCCAGCAAGGTCTATGACGGCACGGACCAGGGCGGCGAATCCGGCTACAGCATTTCGGTTGATGGCGCAGAGCTTCTCGGCACCCCCTCATATGCCGGATCCGGCAGGAATGTCGGCAGCCACGAGCTGACCGTTTCCGGCCTTTATTCCAGCCAACAGGGCAGCGACATCAGCTATGCCTCCGGCACGCTGACGATCACACCACGCGCCATCACCGTCATCGCCGGGGATACGAGCCGGACCTATGGCGATGTCAATCCGGCACTCGGCTACACGGTGGGCGGCGCAGGTCTCGTCGAAGGCGAAACGCTTTCGGGGGCTCTCTCGACCGCGGCTACCACTTCCTCCGGTGTCGGCTCCTATGCGATCGGACAAGGCAGCCTTGCGGCCTCGTCGAATTACGACGTCACTTTTCAGGACGGAACGCTAACGGTGACGCCGCGGGCTATCACCGTCTCGGCGCATGCCGCGAGCCGCATCTATGGCAACGACAACCCCATTTTCAGCTATTCGGTGGGCGGTCAGGGACTGGTGAATGGCGACAGTCTCGGCGGGACACTCTCAACCGACGCTACGGCAAGGTCCAATGTCGGCTCCTACGCCATCGAGCAGGGAAGCCTGGCGGCTTCGTCAAACTACACGCTTACGTATGTGGGTGGAACACTCGCCATCGTGCCGCGGTCGATCACGGTCACGGCCGACGATCTGACGCGCGACTACGGCGACGCGAATCCAGCACTCACCTATACCGCCGGCGGGCTGCTAGACGGAGACATGCTCTCCGGTGCTCTTTCAACCACGGCGACGGGGGCGTCGGGAGTTGGCCGCTACACGATTTCCAAGGGCACGCTCGACAACGGCAATTACGATATCAGCTTCACGCCCGGGACGCTGGCGATCACGCCGCGTGCCATCACTGTCACTGCTGGCGACACGAGCAGAACCTATGGCAATGCCAATCCGGCTCTTGGCTATCTGGTCGGCGGCAAAAGTCTCGTCAATGGCGACATGCTTTCCGGCGCTCTGTCGACGGCGGCCAGTACCGCCTCGGGTGTTGGTTCCTACACGATCGGCAAAGGCAGTCTCACCGCTTCCTCCAACTACGACGTCACTTATCAGGGAGGGACGTTAACGATCATCCCACGCGCCATCACCGTCATCGCCGGCAACACGAGCCGCACCTATGGCGACAACAATCCCGTCCTCGATTACACGGTTGGCGGCGAAGGGCTCGTCAACGGCGACATGCTTTCCGGTGCGCTTTCGACGACGGCCACCGCCACCTCGGGTGTTGGCTTCTACGCGATCGGCCAGGGCAGCCTCGCCGCTTCCTCCAATTACAACGTCACCTATCGGGGTGGCACCCTGACAGTGACACCCCGGGCCATCACGGTGACCGCAAGCGGAGCGAGCCGGATCTATGGCAACGAGAATCCGGCACTCGCCTATAGCATCGGTGGCCAAGGGCTGGTGAACGGCGACAGCCTCGGCGGCATGCTCGCGACGGAGGCGACGGCACAGTCCGACGCCGGCAGCTACCTTATTACGCAAGGCACGCTGGACAGCGACAATTATGCGATCAGCTATCAGGGCAATGTGCTGACGGTACTGCCGCGAGATATCACGGTCACGGCCAATGATATCGTCAGAAGGGGCGGTAGCGCCAATCCGGCGCTCACCTACTCCATTGGCGGGCCTGGCCTGGCCAACGGCGACGTTCTGACCGGCAGCCTTGCAACGGCAGCCGGTATCGGATCGGCCGCAGGACGCTACGATATCTCGCAAGGCAGTCTCAGCGGCTCTGCCAATTACGCCATGACTTTCCGGCCGGGAACCTTGACCGTGGTCGAACAGGGGTCTGCCACACTCCCCCCGGTTACAAGCGGGCCGACCATTCAAAGTCCTGCGGGAATCGTCGAGCAGTTCATCCGGCAGCAGCAGGCTCTTTCCGGCATAATGGACGGCACGGATTATGACGAGTCGGAGAAGCCGACGAGCAAGCCGAGTGTGCAATCATCCGGCATCAGCGGTGACAGAAACGGAGACAGCGGTAACAGCACTCTGGAGGAAGAACTGAATGATCTGCTCTGAGAGCCGGGCAGAAAGGCTCTCCGTCCGGGCGGCTCTGGCGTTTCCAATCGTTTACGTTTCCGCTGCGGCGGTGCTCTCAATGGCCTTGGCCTGCAGTCCAGCTTTCGGGCAGACTGCGAGCCAGATCACACAGCCCTCCTACGCGCCGCCGCAGACGCGGCAGCCAGGCGGCATTTCCCTGCCCGCCACAACCGGCCTCGACACGCCCGCGGGTGCCGAGCGGCTTTTTGTGACGTTGGACGGTATTGACGTTGAGAACGGCTTTCCCGAACTGGCCGCCGCCGGCAAAGAGGTCGAGGCCAGGCTAAAGGGGCGGAAGGTTTCCGGTTCGGATCTCTTTGCCGCGGCGCGCGACCTGGAGGCGGCATATGCACGAGCTGGTTACTTGCTGGTGCGTGTGAGCCTTCCCCCTCAGACGATCCGGGATGGCGCACGCTTGAGGATGGTGGTTACAGACGGTTACGTCGAAGCAATCGACGTTTCGGCACTCCCCTCCAATGCACGCATGCGCATTCGAAACCTTCTTGCTCCGCTTGTCGGTGCGCGGCGCGTAAAAAGGCAGGAACTGGAAAAGCGGCTCCTTCTGGCGGACGACACGCCGGGCGTCGTGCTGAACTCAACACTCAAGCCGGGAGCGAAGCCGGGTTCGACATTACTGGTCATAGGCGGTCGCTACGATCCGGTGACGACCGATCTCTCGCTGGACAACAGTCTGTCGGAGGATCTCGGGCGCTATGTCTTTGGCATCGGAACGCAGTTCAACAGCGTGTTTGGCCTCGGCGAACAGATATACCTCCGCATTGGAGGCTACCCGGACGATGATCTCTTCGGCGCCGATCCGCGCAACCGCCAGATGTCAGCAGGCTTCATTCTTCCGTTGGGGCTCGACGGGCTGTCGCTGAATGTCGAGGCGACGGATACGAAAACCAATCCGGACTCCGAAATGGGCTATCGCCTCAGCGACCATTACGAGCGCTTATCGCTGCGGTTGAATTATGACTGGCTCCGCTCGCGCGATCTCAATCTTTCGAGCAGTCTGGCACTGGATGTGGCAAACGAACGACAGACGATCGTTCTCGGTTCCAGCGAGTCTCCTTTTAACGAGGATCGCTTGCGTGTTTTGCGCCTTGGCCAGTCGCTTGATGCGGAAACGCCCTGGGGCGCCTCTTTACGGGGCGCGGTTACCGCATCCTTCGGCCTGGATGCATTGGGCGCGCGCCAGGCGACGTTTGACCTGCCCATGACGCGTTACGGCGCAGAACCTGATTTCCAGAAGATGGATGTCCGATGGAGCTACAGCCAATCGGTGATGGATGGCCGGCTGCTTTTGAGTATCGACGGTCGCGCGCAGACGTCCTTCGGGCAGGCGCTGGCGGCTTCCGAGCAGCTCGGTCTTGGCGGGCCGGACGGGCTTTCCGCTTACGATTCCGGCACGCTTGAGGGCGACAGCGGCATTGTTTCGCGAGCCGAATTGGCTTTTCCCTTGGCCTTCTCTCCCCTTGCCGACAAGACCGCTCTCGGGGGAGCCTTCACACCCTATGTTTTTGCGTCCGGCGGGTCTGCGGTTCTGCACAAACCCACTGCACTGGAGTCGGAGATCGTGCGGGCTGCGGTTTTCGGAGTGGGGTTCCGGGCCGCCTTGGGGCAGATAGCAGGCCCCGGCGCCGCAAGCTTCTCGCTTGAATATGCACATGGCAGCGACAGTGACGGCGGGCGGGAAGATCGCATCACCCTGCGCTTCGTGGGGAGCTTCTGATTTGAGGCACAGCGCCGCGACAACAGTTATCTCACGCTGAATTCAAAATCGATACCGGCGAACCGCGTCACTCAGGCTCCGAGACCGACATGCCGGCCCCACCGTAGGAGGGCTCTGGCGAAACGGCAGATAAGCTGAATGTTGCGGCTTCAACCGCTCCAGAAGCGGACTACCAGACATGAGCGGATCTGCGTGTGGGCAAGAGCTGCATCGTCTCCGGTTGCCGCCAGACGAACTGGTCCAGGCGGGGTTGGACATCGCTGACCCATTCAGTGCTGTCGGCCAGATCTGCCTTGAATACCGCATAGGCATGTGCCGATTCAAAAGCGTCGACCTGCACACAGACCGTTTCTCCCTCGCGAACCGGCAATCTGGGGAAGGTGTTTTCGCTCCGTTCGGTTACGAAGCACGCATCGCTGCGTGCACCAGCTCGCTGCATAAGGGGGGCGACATAGTTGCCGAAAAACGTCACAAATTCGTCTTCGCGCCGAGGCGCCAAAGAATAGGTCGTCACCGTTACAAGCGGCTTGCCGCCGTCGGCCGAACGCGCCGCGGTGAACGGCGGTTGCCCGGCAGAGTGGAGCAGAAGCACGTTGTCGGAGTTGATCATCGTATCATTGGCGGTCGCTCCGAACGCCTTCCATACGGGGCCGCCGTAGAACTCTGCAAGCGACCTGGCCCGGGAGGGCATGTCAGGGAATGACCGGACCCAGACAAAAGCGTCGGGATCGTCGCAATCACGATACATGCCGTGCAGGGTCATGCCGGTGGCAATCTGGCTTTCGATAAATTCGCGTTCAAACAATTCGATGAGGTCATCGCGCCTGCCGCGCTTCAGGCGGTAGCGGCGTAATTCAAAGACAGGACCTTCCGGCATTCGGTTCTCCAAAACAGGTTGATTGACCTGTTTTTATAACAGGACGATTGACCTGTAATTGTCAAGCGTCTAGATCAGGGTGTCGATATTTTTGGCTGGGCGCGATGACCAAACGCAGGAACGACCCCATTCGAATGAGAGAGCGGATTGCGGAAGATGCGTTTGCCGCTTTCACGCAGCGCGGCTATGCCTCCACTGGCATGCAGGACATCAGGCAAATCGCCGGCGTATCCGGAGGCGCGCTGGCGCACCATTTTCCTGCAAAACGGGACTTGCTCCTGGAAGTCATTCGCACCCAGCTTGGCCGCGCCGTCTATCGCACGTGCATTGAACCGTTTCTCACAGCGCCTGACGCACTTGACGGGGTGCGCGCCATGTTCGGCGTCGTTCGATCGGAACTAAGGGATGCCGAAGTGATAACCGGCTGCCCTTTGAACAATCTTGCGCTTGAGCTTTCCACGCTCGATGTTGAAGCCCGAGAGGAACTCGACAGGCTGTTTCAGAAATGGCGAGAAGCGATTGCCGAGCGTATCGGCAAGGATGTCGAGCTTGGTCTCGCACAATCCCTTGACCCCGGAAGAATGGCCACCTTGATTGTGGCCAGCTTTTCGGGTGCCATGTCTATGGCCAAGGCTTCGCAGAGCGTCGAACCATTGGAATCCTGCGGTACCCAAATCGATAACCTCATGAGCCCGCATTATCCCCGCCTTAGCGAGTATTAAGGGCAGTAGGCCAATGACCTGGTATCGCGCTTCAATCTACCGACGCGGCCGTTTCCCGGTCGATGTTATTGCTCGCGCCGCCTGGCTTTCACAAGCTAAAGACGCTTTGCATAATGCGATGCAGGGTCTTTCCTCGCCATCAGCATAACATGGTCCTCGGAGGCATCCGCAAGCGTCAGTGCCAATTCCGCTGCGGACCATCCGCGTCTCTCCAGATTATCGAGCATTTCCATCATTGCGATTTCGACCTCTCTTCTGCAGTTCGAAATCAGTTTCAGTTCGATGAGGTTCCCTTTGCAACTGGTAATCATCCTAGCCTCCGTTTGCCACATGAGAGGGGCTGCTTGATATGAAAGTTCGTAACATCGGTGGAATGGCGAGGGTTGCGAGCAACCTCTCGCTTCGCCGTCACTTGCCTTGACCGACGATTGCCTCAATGCTCCGCAGTCGCGAGCTTACGTAATCGCCATGCCGAAGCTTTGCGAATTCGTCGGTCGTTTGTGCCGGCGCATTTTTGAAAACGTACCACTGGCCATCGGGCTCACGCTTCTGATAGATCAGGCCTCCCTTCTTGCGGTGGCTGAAGCAGGTGATTGCAGCTGCCGTTCCGTTTTTGGCGTGCCAATCGGCGTTGAAGCAGAGTTTACCCGGCGCGGTGATGAACCAGCGGCCTATGCCGTAGGACGCTGCCCCATTTTCCCGCGACCAGGCAGTGAAGGTGCGGGCCTTTACTGAAAAATAGCCTGCGCCAGCTTTCCAGATCCAAGAATTCTGGCCGTAGAGTTTGTAGATTTCTGCATTGCTCAGAGGCTTCGAGGTTTCGATTCCGGCGGGTTCCCGAGTTCCGGCCGCAGACGCGGCCGTGGCGATGCTGCCGGCTAATGCGACTGCAAGAAGCACTTTTTGAACTGTCGACATGATTGGGTTCCTTCTTGGTCAATTGATGGACTGGCGGACAATCCGCCAGTCAGGCCGGCCATAGCCGTCTGGCCACGGGTAGACTTCACGATCGTTGAAGTAGATGACGGCGCTCAGCGCAGGGAACTCGGCATATCGCTTCGTCACGCTTTCGGCCCAGTTTCGCACATACGAGTCGTCGCCCTCGTAGCCGAGTTCGGCAACCATGACCGGCTTGCCGTAGCGCGCGACACGAGCATATCCGGGCGAGAGGCGCTCGGAAAACGTCTGGTCACGGCCGGTTTTATCCCTGTCGTACTGCTGCAGGCCAAATACCGAGAGGCCGACGAGATCAACGACATCGTCGCCAGGATAAAAGGCTTCGAGTCCTTCGTTGCCCTTGGGCGACCACATGTATTTGGCCGTCTTCAGATGAGTCTTGCAGACACGAACCACCCGGCGAAAAGCTTCCACATAATCCGCACCACGCCAGTGCGACCAGGAGAACTGATTGTCCGTCTCGTCCATTTCCTGCCCCCACCTTATGATGACCGGACTTTTCAGTGTAGCGGCGGCCGAGCAAACGGCGGCCATGTTGCCGTCGCGCGAACCGTTTAAGATGCTGTGCAGCAGTTCTTGCGACGTCTGGCGCCAGTCGGGCGACCACGACCAGGGTTCGACGGAGATCAGTAAGGTGCGGCCGCGAGCTTGCGCATAGTCATCGGCAAAGGCCAGCGTGGAGAGGTCGACGTCTTCCCATGGCAGAAAGAGATGTTCGATCTTCGAACTGGTCGCTTCGGCGAAATCGCCATGCGGATCATAGGCGCCGAGAATTATCGATTCAGGAGTTACGATCGGCCTCTTGATCGACGGCGTCGTTGATGGCGCGGTCATCGCAGGTGACTGCGCTTTTGGAATCCCGCGCGGGGCGGTTGCCGTGAGCACGGCTCCGGACAGCAACAGGCTGGTTAGCGACAAGGCTACTACTTTTGACAGGCTATGCATTGTCAACCTCCTTCAGGCTTAGACGCCACCAATCCGGATGAGCGGCCTCTGTTCTCATTTCGATTCCCGCCGGAACGGAAATCCATCGTGGCTTCAGTATGGTTCTGCGTAATGCGGCTCCGCCCTTGCCGGCGCCGGCAACTGCGTAACGCTCTTCGAAGATCTGCAGGCGCCCACTTCCCCAGGCGAGCGCCTCGGCCCCGTCTTTCCCGTGTATGGTCGTCGCGACCCCCGGCAGTGCGATAAGCGCCAGGAGTGCCGTCACCATTGCCGGGCGGTAGAAACGGGGGGCTGCTGCGATCGTGTTTTCCCGCGTATGCCGGACGACTATGACCACAAGCAGCAGCGTGTAGATTGCCGCGTTCAAAATGGTGAAGAGATAGAACCCCTTGGGCGTTCCGGCACCATTGATGGACAGGGCGGGCAGCACAGCTGCGATTGCGAGGAAGACGTAAGGCCCCAGAACGCGCAGCGGCAGCGGATCGACTTCCGATCGACCTTTCGGGGTGACCCGGAAATCGACGAACGATCCGGTGAACCAGTCATAGATCGCAGCCAAGGTACCGGCGACTGCCCAGGGCCAGCGCGCAAAAAGAAAGAGCATGCATTCCCAGCTCAGGATCTTCGCGTCGTAGGGCCGGAACGAACCGCTGGCCCGCCAGCGGTAGGCCATCAGCACGAGAATGACCGAGAGCGGCGCGAAATGCGCCAGAAAATCCGGATAGGTCACGGTCACGAAGTTTTCGCCGCGCGCCAGGGCGATGATCGGCATCGCAAACATGAGCAGCATGAAGAATGCGAAAAGCGGGTACCAGAGCTGGGAGAACAGGAACTGGAACTTGAGCCTGAGCGGCAACCGGCCGACAAGGCGGGGTGAGTACCTCAACAGCAGCATGACGAGGCTCCGCGACCACTGGAATTCCTGTGTCACAAGGTCGCTGAAGGTGCCGGGTCCGTCGCCATGGGCGATCGCGTCGAGAGCGTGTACGCCCCGCCAGCCGGCAGCATTCATCATCAGTGTCGTCGAGTGGTCTTCCGCCAGTTCCGGGCCGAGACCGCCGATCCCCCTGAGCGCCGCCGTGCGAACCGCATAATGCGATCCTATGCACAGCGGCGCCAGCCCCCCATTGTAGCCGGCTTGCAGCGAGCCGTGCATGCTGGCTTCGGCGTGGAGTCTTCCGCGTGCCGACCAGCTTTCGGACGCGTTCTTGTCGCAGATGCTGGGCGCCGAGACATAGCCGACTTTCGGATCGGCGAAGGGGCGCAGCATCTGGAAAAGATAGCCGGGCTCAGGAACATGATCCGCATCAAGCTGTGCCACGAAGTCATAGCGGTCGTACCCGTACTGGTCGTAGAAGAAGGCGAGATTGCCTTCCTTGCAACGCGTGCGCCTGGGCCAGGAGGTCCTGTGGTAGTCGGATCGTCCTTTGCGGGTCGAAACGAAGACGCCGTGCCTGCTGCACCAGTCGAGGGTTTCGGCGGAAGGGTCCTCGTCGGCAATCCAGGTATCATGCGGTACATCCTGGGCAAGCATCGCCTGCAATGTCTCCCTGACGACGGAGAAGGGCTCCGACGGTGCCTTGGTCACGACCATGGCTACGCGACTGCCGGCCGGTAGACGCAAAGGGCCGTTTGGTTTTGCTGCCCGGTAGAAGACGATGATGAAATAGGCCGGCAGAACGGTGATCCAGGCCAGCACGAGGCTCACGATAATGGAGCCGAACGCGTCTATGTGATGGCGTGGCTCCAGCCACCAGGCCCAAAAATAAATGAAAGCAACGGCCCATACGCCCGCTCCGGAAAGATATTCCGCTCGGCGATACCCAGTCAGAACCGGCACGAGCAGCGGCTCTTGGGATCGCTCCGAGGCATCCGTCGTTCTGACGATTGAAGGTTCGTTCACGAGCGCACCTCCAATCCAAAGAACGGAGCGGCCGTTCGCACGATGGTCTTCAGGTCGGAGTGTTGAGGCCGGAAGCCCAGCGTCTCACGCGCTAAGCCGGGGTCCGCGTAAAGGCTGGGCGGATCGCCGGGCCGGCGCGGACGGATCACGATCGGAACCTCGCGCCCGGTCGTTTCCTCGATCATGAGCAAGACTTCTTTGATGGAAAAACCACGTCCGGTGCCAAGGTTGAGAGCAAGGTTTGGCCCGCCTCTGACGAGATGATCAAAAGCCAGGACGTGGGCGCGTGCGAGATCGGCGACGTGAATATAATCCCTTATGCAGGTACCATCCGGCGTGTCGTAGTCGTCACCGAAGATCTCCAGGTGCGGGATCTGGCCGGCTGCGGCCTGCATTGCCCGCGGAATGAGGTGGGTTTCTGGAAAATGCCATTCACCAAGCTCGCCTTCCGGATCGGCTCCGCAGGCGTTGAAGTAGCGCAGCGCGACGTAACGCAGGCCGAAAGCAACCGCGTAGTCGGCGAGCACATTCTCACCGATCAGCTTGGTCTTGCCGTAGGGATTGATCGGAGCCTTTGGTGTCGCCTCATCAATCGGCAGTGTGGGAGGGATCCCATAGACGGCGCAACTCGATGAAAATATGATGTTCTGAAGCCCGGTCTGCCGGCAGGCATCGGCAAGCGACAATGCACCGCAGACATTGTTGTTGTAATATTTTGCGGGATTTTGCACCGACTCGCCGACATAAGCCGATGCCGCGAAATGAATGACGGCGTCGGGGGCATATTTTTCGATGACCTCGATCAGACCGTCGGAATCGAGGATGTCGCCCTCGATGAAAGGCCCCCAGCGGACAGACGATCGGTTCCCGGTCGTGAGATTGTCGTAGACGATCGGCTCGATCCCTTCCAATCGAAGCAACTTGGCAGTGTGACTGCCGATAAAGCCGGCACCGCCTGTGACAAGGACCCGGGGCGCACCCATCAGATCGCCTCCGCCAATTCGGGGGTCGCGCGGGTGAGAAGGCGATCGAAATGGCCGATCGTCTGCACGAGGCCGCTCGCCAAATCCACATTCGGACGCCAGCCGAGTTCCTGCGTGGCGAGCGAAATATCGGGGCGGCGCTGGCGAGGATCGTCGGCGGGCAGCGGGCGATGGATGATTTTCGACCGGGATCTGGTCAGTTCAATCACCTGTTCAGCCAGTTCTCCAATCGTGAATTCTCCGGGATTGCCGAGATTGATCGGCCCCGTCAGCGACGCCGAGGACGCCATCATGCGAATGAGGCCATCGATCAGATCATCGACAAAGCAGAACGAACGGGTCTGTGAACCATCGCCGTATATCGTGATGTCCTGTCCCGTCAGTGCCTGGACGACGAAATTCGAAACTACGCGGCCGTCGTCCGGGCGCATTCGAGGACCGTATGTGTTGAAGATGCGGACGACCTTGATCTCGACGTCGTGCTTTTTGTGAAAGTCGAAGAACAAAGTCTCTGCGCAACGCTTACCTTCATCATAACAGGAGCGCGGGCCAAAAGGATTGACGTTGCCCCAGTAACTTTCGACTTGCGGGTGGACATTGGGGTCTCCGTAGACCTCCGAGGTGGAAGCCTGAAGGATGCGTGCACCGGTGCGCGCGGCCAGCTCCAGCAGGTTGAGCGACCCTATCACGCAGGTCTTCGTGGTGTGGACCGGGTCGGATTGATAGTGCGGGGGAGATGCCGGGCACGCGAGATTGTAGATCTCGTCAACTTCCAACTCGGTGGGCAGCACGATGTCGTGGGCGACGACGCTGAAGGCATCGAGGTGGTTCAGACGAGCTATATTGCGCCTCAAACCTGTGGAGAAATTATCGAGACAGATTACCTGATGCCCTGCTGCCAGTAGCGCCTCGCATAGATGTGATCCGAGGAAACCTGCACCTCCGGCGACAAGAACTCTCTTTCGCGATTGATGGCTGTGTGGTGAAGAATTCCTGCCGTAGACCAAAGCCTGTGCAGAACGCGCACGAATGTTACCAAGATAGTTCACAGCTATCCTCCCATGTTTTCATATTTTGTTTTGGATATGCGTAGTTTCACATTGAGAGCGCCACGAAACTACATCGCGCTGGAATGTGAATGTTTGATTATTCCGGCTTGTGTTCGGAATTAATCATTACTTACTTAGATACAGTCTCAAGACGCAATTGTCGTTATCCCCGCATCCTAAAAATTGTCGTTCCGTACATTTCTGCTTAAAATGGAATATGATAGAAGGCTTATGTGCGTGACGTTTCAGCCACTTCCGTTGTTCCAGGCGGATTGTGCGGAGGTTCAGCTGCGAAAACGAGTGTCTGCTCTCGATTTCAACGGCTGGGATCGACTTACGCGCTGGAGAAATTGGATGGCTACAAAGTCCGGGTCTGAAGATAAACCCGCTGAGGAACAGGAATGGCCGGCCCAGATGGAGCGACGGCGCTGGCCGCGCGAACCGTCGCCGGAGAAAGAAGATCGCCTGGATGTTCCACCTGCTTTGGTGCCATTGCGATTTTCGACGCAAGACCTGCCGCCGAAAGAACAATTCAAAGCCTGGCGGTCGCATATGGCGCCGCTTGTGGATGTTCATCTGCCGGACGAAAGATCATCGGACGACGGTTTTTTCGCCGAACAGATTGGTTGGCGCCTCGGCGAGATACTCATCGTCCAGCAGCGCGCGCAGGCATACAGCTATGTCCGGGATCAGGCGATGCTGCGGTCGAGCCCGATCGATCATTGGAATGTCGGTGTGCTTCGCAACGGGCGGGCCTGGACCGAAGTCAGTCGCCATGTGACGGAGACCGGCCCGGATGAGATATTTTTCAGGTCCCTTGGCTATCCGTACCGCGGGCGGATAACCGATTCGACCACTGTGCTTGTCTTCTTGCCCTATGAACTGTTGGCTGGCGATGCAAGTCTTCTTCAGAACGCCAACAACGTGGTCCTCTCCGGCAGTCTGGCTGAATTGCTCATCAGCTATATCAACGGCCTGGAGACGAACCTGAGCAATTTGACGGCAGCGGAGGTGCCGCGGATCATACGAACGATCGGCGATATGGTCGTTGCCTGCGCTGCATCGTCCACAAAATTGAATAACAATCAGGATCAGACGATGGGCCCGATGGAGCGGGCGCATCGCTACATTCACCTCAACCTTCATTCAGATAATTTGACGCCTGACGTCATGTGCCGCGCGTTGGGTATCTCCCGTACACGGCTCTACCAGTTGTTCGAAGCGAACGGGGGCGTCCTCAACTACATTCGCAAACGTCGATTGCTGCAGGCATATGCCGATCTTAGCAACCCGTCAGATAACAGGCCGATTTCGCAGATCGCGGAGGCGGCAGGTTTCGACGTCGCCGCCAACTTTACCCGCGCTTTCAGCCACGAGTTCGGGCTCAGCCCGCGTGAGATCCGGAAGACTGCGGCAAGCGAGCACCCGACCGGTCCGGTCGCTCGTGCCACGCAACGTTACGGGACGACGATCGGCGACTGGCTAACCCTTGGAGGTTGATCCGGGGTTATTGCCAGGGCTTTCGTCAACCAAGTCTGAGATCGATCGCCGGATGCAACTTCTTCAAGTTTGGAAGAGACTTTGATTGCCAATGATATTCGGAGCTTCCGCGTACCGTTAAGTGAACATTCGGCTTATTGCGTATCTCAATCGTGAGCTTCGCGAGCAGGTTGATTCCGGATGAATTGAGAAACTGCAACCCGGTAAGGTCCACGGTAATGTGATCCGGCTCGGTTTCCAGAATACTCATGACGAGGGAAAAAATCGGCGCATAGGCTTCCGTGCTGGGCAGGCGCATGGACCCGTCGAAATAGATCTCCGTACCCTCCGACCAGACGCGATATTCTTCTTGCTTGATTTCCATATTGAACAGCCCAATCAATTCGAGACATTCGGAACTGCGATAGACGCATAGGTTTCCAGCGGAATTTTGCCGTCTGGCTCTTCAGATCCAAAAACCCACGCAAAGTGGGCGCCATAATCGCTCATTAGCGTTAGAAGCCCGAGGCCTGAGCTGCTTGTGTTCGTGCCGATCGCATTCGCCTCGATCCGCTTTATGAGAAGCTCGCCAGGATCTCCCATGGTGATTTGCGACAGCAAATGCTGGAACTGCGTGGCTGGTTTCTCCTCGATAAGATTGGAGACTTTTGCCCGGAAGACATTGTCCTCAATCGAGGCTTCCACGACGATTTCGCCGGCAGCCCGGAACTTTACCGCGTTCTCAATGAGTTCATTCGTCAGATAGCCGACATTGTGCCGAACCTCCTTGTAGAGGCTGCGGGATGCGCGGTAGCGCAGGGCGACGAACTCGGCGACGAAATCCGACGTGATCGCGCAGTGCTTCCAGCCAAGATCGAGAGGCCCCTCGAAGAGGCAAAGCCTGGTTATATTTTCGCCTGTTCCGATCGCCAGATCTTCCAATCCGTACAAAGTCGTCATTCGCTCACCTGTGTCTCATAACAACGAGTGTGATGTCGTCATGAATCTTCTGAGTTCCGATATGGGTCATCAGGTCGTCGATGATGCCGACTTTGACATCCTCGGCGCTCTGGCCGTATCGCCGACCGGCGCTTTCGCAAAGTCGCTCGATGCCGAAAAGCTCACCGGCGCGATTCTCGGCCTCGGTCACGCCGTCGGTGTGGAGAATAATCATGTCGTCGCGATCAAAGGAGACTTCACGCGTTACCACGAATGGCGAAATATCCGGTTCCAGCCCGATCGGCAGGCCGAGATCCAGCGTATCGATCCGCTCCACCTTTCCCAACTTGCGGACAACGATCAGTTCCTCATGCTGGCCCGAAAGGGTCAGGCGCTTTCCGTCATAATCCAAGAAGGCGAGCGACAGGTGTTTGTTGGTGCTGGTCCTGACGAGGTTCTTGTAGATGGCTCGGTTCACACTGTTCAGAAATTGCGACGGATCCATGTCGCCCGCTTCCTGCAAGGCTCGTGCGGTCGATTGGACCATCAGCATCAGGACGCCGCTTTCGAGGCCATGTCCGGTCACGTCGCCGATGCCGATTTTCAGGCGCTTTCCGTCCCTCAGGACATCGTAGTAATCGCCTCCGACCTCGTCGGCTGGCCGCATATAGGCTGCGATTTCCAGATCGGTAATTTCCTCCAGCTCACGGGCCTTGGGGAGGACCATCATCTGGATGCGGCGTGCGACGGCGAGTTCTGCGCCGAGGCGCAAATTTTCGCTGCGCAACTTATGATTCAAGGCGGAGATTTGCAGGTTTGCCTCTTCGATCTCCTTGGTTCTGTCCTCGACGAGCTGCTCGAGATTTTCCGTATGGAAGCTGATCTGTTCCGCCATGCGATTGAAGGCTAGGCCCGCCTCGCCGACCTCGTCGTGTGTCGGGATATCGAGCCTGACTGAATAATCCTTGGCCTGTATGCGCTTGGCGGCATCGGCGAGCGCGCTGATGCCTCTGGTTATACGCTTCGATATGGCGAAAACGGCTCCGATGACGAAGCACAGGGATACGAGGAGGGCGAGAATCTGGTAGATCAGGATCCGGTTCGTCGCTTGTGAAATTCCTGCCTGGGCGGCAAACAACGAGGCGTAGATCTCGCGCTCCGGCACGACGATGCCGAGCAGCATGGCCTCACGCCGGACAGGGCCGGAAACCCAGAGGTTCGTCGGCTGCAGCTGTTTCAGGACGACCAGGTAGGGGACCTTCTCGCCGTTTTCATCAAGGAGAATGTGGCGCAGCAGTCCGTCCTCCCCCAGCGGCAGTTGCGCGATTTCGGGCTGCAGGCTTCTTCTCAGAGAGCGGTTCAGGCCCGTCACGCCTTCGCCACCCGTATCGCTCGATGCCTGCAGGCCGATGATCTTCTCGCCGATGGGATTGATGGCGACGACATTGCCGTCCGACATGGTCAGGAAGCCGAAGCCATTGTCGGCGACTTTGACGTTCTCGACGATTTCTGCCAACTGGTCGAGGGTGATGTCCGTGCCGGCGGCGCCTGCAACCTTCGTGCGGTCCGGGGACCAGAGAGGCTGAAAGAAGCTGACGATGAGCTTGCCGGTGATCGCATCCGTATAAGGCGCCGTTTGAGTGATGACGTCGCTGACCGGACGCTGCCCCGGATCCGTGGCCCATTGCTCCCAGGACTCGTAGAGCCCGGGAAAGAAGAAAGTCCAGAATTCCGCGCTGTTATGGCCCGGATAGAGCCTGTCGAACGTCTGGGCCTGCTCCGTGTAAGGTGCTGTCCTGAAGATCGGGCGTTCCTTCGGGCCGATGTAATACATCTGCAGCTTCGAAAGACCGTTTGCCAGGAGGCTCGGTGCGACCAGATCAAGGACGGCACTGTTTTCGATGTCCCTCTCAACTTCGGGCAACGGAACGTGATCGGGGCCTAAGAGATATCCCCAGACGCTGACGACGGATAACGGGCCGGGCAGGTTCTGGGCCCATCCTCCTTTCGCATCGTAAACCACGTCGACGGTTCCCGGAGCGCCGCGGGCCATTGCCTCCCCGATCTGGGTTTCCCTCAAGGGGCGATCGATCTGCGACTGAAGGACGCCTGCCAATGTGTTCACGTCGGAGTGGACCTGGTTCAGGAGCAGATTGACGTGTTCGGCCGTCGTTTCCGCGTAGGAACGGATATAGCCCTGATTGGCCTGTTCCAGCCCCTGGCCGACCTCGGCGGTTGCATCGCGGGAGAGCCTTTGCACATTCCAAAGCGCCAGGCCCCCGGTCACGAGCAGATCGAAGAGCACGGCGCTCCCGACGACGAGAACGAACTTCGCGCGGAACGAGCGCAAGCCAAAACGTGCGATCTGCTGACTGGGCGTGCTCATGGCGGTTTGCGTCCGGATGCCGCCCAGATTGGCCAGCCGGCATAGCCCTTGGGATGAAGGGCTGCAAAGATGTGGTCGCTGAAACCCTGGCGGAAGCGTTCCATGAACTCGGGAGGATCGCCACGTTTCATGGCCATTTCTCCGGCGTAGACGTTTTCCCAGGCCGCGATGACATCGGCGAAGTCCTGCGGGTCTCCGTCGAGGTTGGTGACCATGAAGGATTCCATGAGGATATCGTCAAAGCCGGCGTCAACGAGATATCGGCGGCTCTTGGGCCCAAGCTCCACATCCATGTCAAAGTGGCTGAACAGCTTCGCAACCTCGTTATATGTCCATTGAATACTCTTCGATCGGGGTTCTCCCAGGCAGTGCGAATTCTTTTCGTTGGTTATATATACCCGCCCGCCCGGTTTGCAGATCCGGTAAAGCTCCTTCAAAAGCACGGTTGGCCGGTTGAATATCTGAAGCGAATGGCGGCAGGTCACGAAGTCGAACTGATTGTCCTCGAGCAACATTTCGGACGCGTCGCCATAGGTATATTCGATATCGGCAATGCCGAAGCTGGCTGCCATATCGCGTGCATAGGCGAGGCTCGCCTTCGAATGGTCGAGCGCCACGATGCGGGTCGGCTGGAACTCCCTTTTGACAAGCATGGCGAAATCGCCGATGCCGCAGCAGATATCGGCCATCACGATTCCCGGCCGCATGCCGTGACGGGGAAGGATCGTTCGCTCGTGGCGCCAGGTCATCTTGGTCTGCGTGCGCAATATCGGAATGAAACTCGTATCCTCGACGAAGGCTTGGCCGGGATAGAATTTTGAATCGTAGACCTCCACTGTTACCCGCGGCTCGATCCTGTTCAGGTGCTTGAACATGCGTTCGGTCCAGCCGACGACGCTTGAAGTCACTACCACGAAGCGAAGATCGGACCTCGCCCGACAAGCGTCCAGAACGACACGTGCAAAGGCCTGGAATGCTGTGTTGTTCATCTGGACGAGACGTTTCACATTGATGTAGAGAACCCCGCGCACGTCATCGATAGCCCCTTTGAGCACGGAAATGCTTGCGGCGATCTCATCGACCGAGCGCGGCCGGATGACGCCGGCCAGCGAGAACTCCTGGCTATTGGCGTCGAACTCCGCATTGAAGGGCGCTGAGAAAACAGTCGTACTCAATTTATGGCCCTTTCAAGTGGCAGGTCGACGACGAACGTTATGGATGCCGGAGCACGTTCCTCCAGATGCACGTCGGCGTCGAAGTTGATCGCCAGATCAAGAAGAACGACTTCCCTGTTTGGCGTCTGATCCGTTGAAATGGCACCGAGATAGCGCGAGAACGCATCTTCCTGATGGGTTCTCGCAACCGCCTCACGGTAGAATTCCTGCTGCCCTGAAGGGCACGTGAAGCTGAGCTTCACACGCTCCATCAAGTCGCGTCGATAAACGATGCAATCTATTCTGCCTTCGGGCGAACCGCCCCGGAATGATACCTCCAGCAGTTCATTGAGAGCAAACGAGAAGAAATTCGAATGCCGGATGGGATCCGTGCGGTTGTGGCTGATCATCCGCGCGATGAAGGTCGAGAGTTGATCGCAATGCTGCCAGTCCGAAAGAAAGGTTCGCATGTCCATCTCGAACTGGAGCAGAGGCGCGAAGGCCGCTTCCGCAGGCTTCTTGCTGGCTGCACACATGCCGGTCCCTCCTTCCATATCCACTCCGAGGAAGTTCAAAAATTGACTGTCACATTCGCCGAGGATCCAAAGGTCGCATTGGTTTGGGAATGGGGAAATTCCCGAAAGGGACGGGCAGCGTAAACTTCCTGAGGAACGCGCCTATCCTCCCGGCGGGCATCGGCTTGCTCAGAAAATATCCCTGCAGCCGATCACATGCTTTCTTGTTGAGCCAAGCGGCCTGTTCTGCCGTTTCTACACCTTCGGCGGTGACGCTCATGCCGAGCCCGTGGGCGAGCGCGATAATGGATCGGACGATCGTCTGACTTTTGTTATCGACCTCGAGATCCTTGATGAAATACTGGTCGATCTTGATCGTATCGAAGGGGAAGTTTTTCAGATAACTGAGCGACGAATAGTAGGTTCCAAAATCGTCAAGCGATATCTGCACTCCCAGCATTTTCAATGTATTGAGTGTATCAAGATTGTTGATCGTTCGCTCTAGAAGCACAGATTCGGTGATTTCGAGCTCGAGCCGGTCGGCGCGAATTCCGACAAGATCCAAGGTTTGAGCAATACGATCGGTAAGCCCTGCGTGCAGGAATTCCGCCGGAGAGAGATTGACGGCAACCGTGAAGTGGGGTGGCCACGTCATTGCCTCGCGACAGGATTGTTCAAGAGCCCATTGGCCGATATCGCTCATCAAACCGTCCGTCTCGGCCATCGGAATAAAGAGACCGGGTGGAATGATGCCCATGACGGGATGGCGCCATCGCAATAGCGCTTCGAAGCCTACGATCGAGAAAGGCGGCTGCACAAGTGGCTGATATTCAATGAAGAATTGCCCCTCTTTGAGCGCAGTTCGCAAACTGCGACGCAACGTCTCCCGCTGTTCCAGAACCATGAGCATGGAGCGATTAAACCTCCTCGCCCTGCGCCGGCCATCCTCCTTCGCAGCGTAGAGTGCAATGTCTGCCGCTTTCATGAGCTGTTCGAATTCGTCTCCATCTGCTGGGGCAACCGCAACTCCAACGCTTGCACCGACAAAGACGTTAAGGCCCTCGACCATGAATGGCTCCCTGAAAGCATGGACGAGGGCTTCTGCCAGGCGTTCCGCTTCCCCAGGTTGAGCGTTTCTCCGCTGAATGATTGCAAACTCGTCGCCGGCCAAGCGATAAGCGAATTCCTGCTCTCCGAGCACGCTCCTTATCCGTTCGGCAGCCATCTTCAGAACCATGTCGCCTGCACTGTGGCCCAGTGTGTCGTTGACCGGTTTAAAATCGTCGAGGTCGATCTGCATGAGGGCGAACTTTTCCCTCTTCGATGCGGCCAGAACGTCTCGCAATTGATCGCTGAACTGCCGTCGATTTGGCAGCCCTGTTAAAACATCATGGGTAGCTTGGTAAAAGAGAAGCGCTCGGTCGTTCTCAGCCTGGCTGTAGGTCCCGCGCAGGCTTGAGTCACCATTCGTTTCGACAACACCCAAGCCGTGAGGGCTGCGGAAAACGATGAGTGTGCGCTGATCTGCTGTTTTCGCGTTTGCAACCTCGATCTTTCGCGGGAATCCATTCGAAAGTACGAGTTCGACCGCAGATTTCGTTAAAGGAGCCAGCAGCTCCGGATACACGTGCCACAAGGTCGTATCGACCAGAGACGGGAGGCCATATTTCTGTCGGCACCTTGCCGAATATTCCGTAAGATGAAAGCTCTCGTCATAAAGAGAGACCACGTCGTCGGTGTCGGCAAGGAGATCGGTCTCGACAGAAGCAGACTGTGTCGCATCCCGGTCCGGCATCCTTTCCTCCCCTTCCATAAGGTCCTCTCGGAAAACAATCCTGCTAATCCATTTACATTCGCTTGGCTTTGATGCGGCTCAACTGCATTTTCTAATTTAGTTATTTCTGAATAAATATCGCAAAACGTGTTGCATTCAATGCCACGCCGCCAGCGAAATAATAATTTTCTCAGTTACTTCTTGTCTCGGGGGAGGTTTCGAGATGCAATTCTCGGCGCTCGCGTGCGTCCAATTACCAATGCTGTCGTAGAACCTTGGCAATACCGCGGAAATTCTCGGCCTTGTCGGATATGGCCGCCAGCCTCAGTACACTCTCCGTGGAAACCAAGTTCCTTTGAGCCGCCGGTCAGATGCCGGGTCGGAGTGCCTGCTCCCAGCTCGATCCGACGGATCAGCTCGCCGAATGCCGAGAGGCGGTGAAAGGCGCACGACATGTCGGACGGAACGAGGCATCCGGCTCTCTCGTCTGCCTCCGGACTTCCGATCTCAACCGTCGCCCTGATTAATAGTCGAGGGAAGCTTTCGATGTGCACTGTGATTTCATGCCAAATCCGCTTGGGGTGCAAATCCAAGGACTGGGTCCGCCATAGGCCAGTACCGACTGCGAAGACTGGAACCTCGAGCGCTCAACCGTGGTTTTGTTGATTGCTGCAGTGACCGTCATATCCCTCTTTGCAGAACCGGTCGCCGACGACGTCATCGACGTCACAGCCTGGGAATGGTCGGGCATAACCGTGCAGGACGACAGGAATGCCATCATTAAAATCGTTGTACGAGTCACCAGCCAAATCTCCCATTCGTGCGCTCTTCACACCTGTAGAAGAAATTGCTGAAATAATGCTTATTGCCAGTTATCAAGCTCCATGGTCAGGATTCACGACAGCCGCCATATGAAGGTGTCTGCTGATCGTGGATTTGGGTATTTCCAGAAATTGCGAAGCCTTGTTGATTAACAGGGAGCCTGTTCATTGCCTCACCTGCCGCGCTCTCGCCTATTGCCTGGAAAATTTCGCTCTTACCAAATCAAAAATCCTGATACAAAGGACCGACAACAGCAGTTTTGAACATGAAACCTAATTTTCTTACCATATCCGCAAATACAGGCGGTTCGGTACTTAAAGGCCTTGCGTCTCCTATCCGGATCAACATTCTGCAGCTCCTGCACGATCGCGGCAAAATGAATGTCAACGAGATCAGTGCCGCACTGTCGCTGCCTCAATCGACTGTGGCCGTAAATATATTGACGCTGGAAGAGGCGGGGCTGATTGATGCTCATTCGGTGAAGGCGACCAAGGGGAATCAGAAAGTATGCAGCGCCCGATATGACGAGATCATAGTTCGTTTCGATACCCCCGAGAAAAGCCAGAACAGTAACCAGATCGAGGTTGCGATGCCGCTGGGCCTCTTCACGAGTTGTGAGGTGTCGGCGCCGTGCGGCCTCTGCTCACCCGAGGGTGTTATCGGATTGCTTGACGTGCCGGACTTTTTCCTGGATCCCGGTCGGGTCCAGGCGGCGCTCATTTGGTTCGGGCGCGGGAATGTGGAATACAAGTTCCCGAATAACGCCAGGCTTCTCAACTCGACCATCGAGGCGGTGGAGTTTTCCATGGAGCTGTCGTCTGAAGTTCCAGGGACGAATGTCAATTGGCCGTCCGATATCACGTTGTGGGTCAATGATCACAAGGTAGGGACGTGGACATCTCCTGGAGACTACGGTGACAAGCGCGGCGTTTATACTCCCAAGTGGTGGAAGCTCGAAGGTTCGCAATACGGCAAGCTGAAAACCTTCCGGATTACCAAACAGGGATCATTTGTTGATGGAGTTTCCATCTCGAATGTCACTATCGACGATGTCGGCATGGCCGACCATCATTCCATTCGAATGAAGATCGGGATCGAAGAAAATGCCCCCCATCCGGGAGGCATCAACATCTTTGGCCGCGGCTTCGGCAATTATGACCAGGACATCGTGATGCGTCTTTATATCGCCTGAAGCCGGAGCTTATGCGGCAGCGTTAAACCGGACGACATTCCATGAAGCCGGCGGGACAGTCACGGTGGTCCGAGAACTCAGTGCCTCCACGCCCTGCAAGGTGCGGGGGGCGATCTTGTCAGGATTGTTTTTCGTGTTGCTGGCCTTAAGCTCCTCGTGGTGAAGCGTATGGGCGCGCTGCAGCCCCAGGTTTCCGAAACCTGTCGCAGCAATATCGATTTGCATGTCGTCGGAGAGATGCCGGTTCAAGATGAACAGCGTAACGGTTTTGTCCGCCTCCGAATGCACGGCTGAAAATTTGAGATAAGGCACCGGATCGATCTTGTCATAAAGATCTTCCGTGTGGGTTGGATCATAATAACGCGTTGAATACGTCGGCGTGTCAACGTTGGTTCTCAACACCCGACCTCTGCCGAGGTTGCTGAAATCCGAGAATGGCCAGAAGATCGTCTGGCGCCAGGCCGGGCCACCGGTCTCGGTCATGATCGGGGCGATCGCGTTGACCAACTGGGCAAGGCAGCCCGCCTTGACCCGATCGGCGTGATTGAGGAGCGAAATGCAGGCGCCGCCGAAGGCAAGCGCGTCCTGCATGTTATACTCCTCCTCCAGAATGGGCGGGGCGACCGGCCAGCCCTCCTTGACGCGGTTATGCTCACCGCGCCTTGTGCGGTACCAGACGTTCCACTCGTCGAAGCTGAGCATAATGCGTTTGCGCGAGCGGCGCCGCGCGGCCACCGCATCTGCGATCGCAACCACCTCATCGATAAAGCTGTCCATCAAGTCAGGACTTGCCAGGAAGGAAGGCGTGTCATCGGCATAATTGTTGAGATACGTATGCAGAGATATGAACTCGACATGGTCGAAAGTGTGTTCAAGCACGATCCTTTCCCACTCGCCATAGGTCGCCATCTTTCGGCCGGAGGATCCGCATGCCGCCAGTTCGATCGTTGGGTCCGTCATCCGCATCATCTTGGCTGTCTCAGTGGCAATGCGACCGTATTCTTCGGCCGTTTTTGCCCCCATCTGCCAACCTCCGTCCATCTCATTGCCCAGGCACCAGAATTTGATGTCGTGCGGCGTCTCCCAGCCATGCTTGCGGCGAAGGTCGGAAAGATGGGTGCCCGATGGATGGTTGCAATATTCGAGCAGGTGACGCGCTTCGTCAGGACCACGCGTGCCGAGGTTGACTGCCAACATCGGTTCGATATCCGCAGCCCGGCACCAGTCCATGAACTCGTTGGTCCCGAAGTGGTTCGTATCGACCGACTTCCATGCGAGATCGAGCCGACGGGGGCGCTGCTCGATCGGCCCCACGCCATCTTCCCAATTGTAGCCGGAGACGAAGTTTCCGCCAGGGTAGCGCATGATGGTCGGATTGAGCTCCCGTACGAGCTCCAGAACATCTCGCCGGAACCCCTTGCCGTCGGCCGTCGGATGGCCGGGTTCGAAAATCCCGCCATATACGCAACGGCCGAGGTGCTCGATGAATGCACCGAAAAGACGCTTGTCGGTTTCACCAATAATGAAGTCCCGGTCGAACCGGACTTGGGCCTTGATCATCTTAAATCTCGCTCCGATGAAAGAAAAAAGGATATTTCAGCCGCTAGCGCACCTGCGGCTCTGAACTGCTGACATGCGGGTGTGGCGATGCCCGCGCCTGCTGCGAAGCGGCGCTGTCGCCGATCAACACGCCGTGACCATGCGGATCGGGGGACAGAACGGCGGACTTCAGGAGTTGGGAATAGGAATGCTGCGGGTTTTCCAGAACAGTGCGTGCCGGACCACTTTCGACAACTTCGCCCTTGCGCATGATGATGATCCTGTCGCTGACGTAATAGGCCGTCGCAAGGTCGTGCGTAATATAGATGATCGACACCTTCAGGTCGTCGCGAAGCGTCCGAAACAGATTGACTATGGACATTCTCAATGAGGCGTCGACCATCGAGACAGGCTCGTCGGCGACGATCATCGAAGGGCCGGGGATGAGCGCGCGGGCAATCGCAACCCGCTGCAACTGTCCTCCGGACAGCTCGTGAGGAAACCTGCCGCGAACCTCGCCGAGCGAAAGGCCAACCTTGTTCAAGGCTGCATCGGCCGCCGCTTCATGCTGTGCGGATGAGCTTGCGCCTGTGAAGTTCTTCGCGGTCATGAACAGATAACGATCGACGCGCTTCAGGGGATTGAATGCCTCGAAAGGGTTCTGGAAGATCGGCTGTACTTCCTTCATGAATCTTCGCCGCGCACCTCCGCCGTGGATCGATGCCAGATCCTGCCCTTTGAAGAAAATCGTCCCGGCGGTCGGCCGGACCATGTTGAGGATCATTCTGGCCAACGTGGTCTTGCCGCTTCCGGATTCGCCGATGATCGTGAAGACCTGCGGTTCTTTATCATCGAGATGGAACGAGACGTTATCGACAGCCCGAAATTCTTCACGGCCGAGAAGACCACCGCGTTTATAAAGTTTCGACACGCTATCGAGGTGCAAAAGAGGCGTGTTCATCAAACCGCCCCCAACGTTCCCGCCTCGACGGGCTTTTCGTGGTCGCTCGGCTGGACATTTGCGCTCGCTGCGAAGCATGCCACCCGATGATCCTCGGCAAGCGTCGTCAGCGCCGGGTTTTCATGCCGACAAATCTCCATGGCGAGAGGGCAGCGGGGATGGAAGCGGCACCCCTTGGGTGGATCGGCCAGGTTGGGTGGAGATCCGCTTAGTGCGCTACGTGGTTGCGTGTCGCCGATCTTCGGAAGGCTCGCAATCAAATGAGCGGTATAGGGATGCATCGGGTTGGAAAAAACATCCGCCGTTCGACCTTCCTCAACAAGCCTTCCGGCATACATGATACCCAGCCGGTCCGTGACGTTGGCGTGAACCGCCAGGTCGTGGGTCACGAAGATCATCGATGATCCGAATTGACTTTGCGTCTCGCGGATCATGGCGAGGACGTCTTTCTGGACAACGACATCAAGAGCGGTCGTGGGCTCATCGGCGACGATGAATTCAGGCTTGCAGAGGGTGGCGAGCGCTATGCAGACGCGCTGTCGCATGCCGCCCGACAATTCGTGCGGGTAGGCACGAAGGATTTCGGCAGGAAGGCGCAGCCGCTCAAGATGACGCTTAACCTCGAGATCGAATTCGGCGCGCCCCAAATGCATGTGCCGGAACGCAAAATCTTCAAACGTCTTATGGATCCGCCGAACGGGATTGAGAACGTTCATCGAGCCCTGAAGAATATAGGATAGGTGGCGCCAGCGAATGGCGGAGCGTTCTGCCGCAGGCAGCTCATACAGACCGTCCTTGATGAAGCTGTATTTCACTTGCCCTGCGACGATTTCCAAGGGCGGCCTGATCGCTGCGGCGATCGCCTTTATGAAAGTTGTTTTGCCGCAGCTGGATTCGCCGGCGATGCCGTAGATCTCGTTCTTGCGCACGTGCATCGAGATGCCATCGACCGCCCGCACTTCGCGGTCGATACCGAAATATTTCATACGATAATAGGCGCGCAGATCATGCGTTTCTAACACGTGCGAACTATGCCGGACGGATGAGGCGGGGATCTGGGCCATCACGAATTCCCCATCCGGTCGAGCCGGCTTCGCGGATCGATGTACTCGTTCATGGAAATGGATAGGAGGAAGAGGCCGATGAACGTCAGCGTCACGAACAGGGTGGGGAAGAAATACCACCACCAGATGCCTGACACCATTGCGCTGTGCTGGTTGGCCCAGAAGATCATGCCGCCGATTGTCGGCGTATCGACATCGGTAAAACCCAGCACCGCAAGCGTGACTTCCAGCCCGATCGACCAGTTCATGTTGTTCATGAAGGTCGAAAAGACAATCGGCAGCACGTAAGGCAGGTGCTCCTGGGTGACGATCCTCGGCATCGACATGCCGGAAAAAACGCTGGTGTTGGTGAACTCCCTGGTCCTCAGGCTGATCATGACTGATCGGATCAATCGGGCGTCATAAGCCCAACCAAGCCCTGCCATTACAAGTGCAAGTACGAACCAGGTCATGTCGTCCCGCAGGACGAAGTAGAGGAGCACCAGAAGGGGGAACAGTGGGATGACGATGAAGGTGTCGTTAATCGACATCAGGACGCGATCGACGGCTCCCCCGACATAGCCTGAGACCAGCCCGATCGCCAAAGAGAGAATGCGACTGATCAGCGCGACGATGAAGCCGAAGGCGAGCGTGTTGCGGATCGCGAACGTCAGCTGCCAGAAGATGTCCTGGCCGCGCGAATTGGTGCCGAACACATATTCGGCTGACGGTGGGGCGTCCATTGCGACCAGATAGGAATCGATCGGCTCATAGGGCGAGAAAAACGACGCGGCGGCGATGCCGAGGATGATCACCATGATCATGAAGCCGATGGCGAATTCGCCGTTGTAGCGGAACAGGTCCCTAAAGACGGCAATCATTGGGTCACCTGTACGCGTGGATCGATCAATGGGTAGATAATGTCGATGATGAAGACGGCGGCCGACACCGCGATGATGGCGATCGACGTGATACCGAGGACGAGCGAGTAATCGGCCGCATGAACCGCCTCGACCAGAAGGCGGCCAATCCCTGGATATCCGAAGACCTGTTCGGTGATGACTGCGCCATTGAAGATCGCACCAATCGACATCGCAAGGCCGGTGATCTGCGGCAGGAAGGCGTTGCGCATCACATAGGAGGTCACCAGCCGTCTCTCGGGTACTCCGGCAAGAGACGCGTAGGTAACATAATCGTCGGTCACGATGTTTGAGACCAACGCGCGCATGCCCATGAACCAGCTTCCGACACCGACAAGGATAAGGGAAAACGAAGGCAGGATGGAATGAAGCAGAACACTGCCGATGAACTGAAGCGTCCATCCGGGCCTCATGTTCATCTCGTAGCCGCCGCTGCTTGGCAAGATCGGCAGCACGAAGGTAAAGGCGATCAAGAGGACGAAGGCGACGATGTAATATGGGACCGGATGCAGGCCCATCATGATCATGCCAATTATCCGGAGGACCCGATTTCGGCTGTAATAGCCGGCCAGTCCGCCGATGATATTGCCGATGAACCAACTCAAAATGGTTGATACCGTAAGGAGTCCTATCGTCCAGGGGATGGCTCTTCCGATCAGTTCACTCACGGGTGTGGGGAATGCCGACAACGATGGACCGAAGTCGAGCGTGGCAAGTCGTTGCCAGAAGACGAGATACTCCTCCCATAGATTGTCGCCCACTCCGTAAAGCTCCCGCAACGACTGCCGGAGAAGCTCGATGGATTCAGGGCTGGAAAAGCCAAATGTACTGACTTGTGCGACGGCATGCTCGACCGGATCGATCGGCGTCAGATGGGTGATCAGAAACGTGATGCTGATACCGACGAAAACGACAAGCGCGAATTGCAAAACGCGCTTGCCCACGTAGATGACGTAGGATCGCATTGATGCCTCATGTCTTGGAAAGAGGTTCCGCCCGGTGCTGGGAACGCCGGACGGGCCCGGTCACTTCGCCGGTTTGGTCGGCTTCAGATTGACCATCATGTATTTTGTGTTGCCCCAGTTGGAGACCGGATTCGTGTAGGGCTTCGTGGCAAGGCTCGGGAAGCCGGTCCAATAGGTTGTGTCCATCGTCGCGAACACGTTGTATGCCATCAGCGGAATGATCGGCATCTCAGCCGCCGCCAGCTTCAGATACTCGAGGCCGAGTTCAACGCCGCGCGGATCGTCGAAATCAATCGTGCGGATCTCTTCGATGATCTTGTCCAGCCGAGGTTCGGCCCAGCGCTGCCAGTTTCTCGGCGGCTGCACCTTGCCGACATCGACCACGAACTGCGAATGCCAGCTGTCAAGGAAGAAGGAGAGGTCTGGGTGACCGCCCCAGGTTTCGACGCTCCAGCCGATGAACGTATCGAAGTCGCCGACACCACGACGGTCGAGCATTGTTCCCTGAGCGACGTCGATATTGGCATCGATGCCGAAACGCCGCCATTGCTGTGCAATGATCGAGCCTGCACGCGTCATGACGGGTCGAAGGTCGCCTTCGACCATAACCTTCACGGTGAACGGCTCGCCATTCGGCTGGAACCAGCGCTCACCCTGTTTGGTGAAGCCTGCCCTCTGGAGGAGCTCGGTTGCCGCTTCCGGGTCGGGCTTCCACCAGCCTCTGCCGAAGGCGGTCGCAATATCCGCGGGGTCCGATGGTATCTGATCCTTGAGCGAAGGCCGAAGCATATCGGCGATCTGCTTGCCCACCGTCGGGTCGTAAGGTTTGATCTTCCGTTTGCCGGTATCGAGCTCGAAGCCAGTAAGCCATTGCTCCATTGGTTCGAAGTAATATTTCGGATATAGTCCCGTAGGCGGCACGCCGATGGCCGAGATTGTCGCCGCGCCACGATAGGAAGCCATGCTGACGGCCTTGATATCGATCAGCAACGCGAGTGCCCAGCGGACATCCTTGTTCTGGAACTTCTCCAGCCGATGATTGAAGATGACAGAAGGAAGCGTCGGGTCCGGGTGGGCATAAGGGAAACCCTTGAACCAACTCACCGAAGACGGAGAATCCTTCGCGAGCGTAAACATGCCTTCGGGCGAAAGATCGTGAATGACGTCGAGCCGGTGATTGAGCTGCTCGATGACGCGCTTTTCAGGTGGTCCCGGATCGATGTACGCGAGATAGCCAGGACCGGGCTCGCCATAGCGCGCGACTGTCGTCCGTTGCCAATCGTCCCGCTTCTTCCAGATGAACCATTTGCCACCACGGTCGAAATTGTGGAGCGTATATGCGCCCAGCGACACTGGCGGATTGAAGTCGAATTTCAGCACGTCGCCAACTTTCTCGAAGACGTGTTTCGGCATCATCCACATCGCGTTCCAGCGGACGGTAAACAGAGCGTGGAAGCGTGAGTTGGGTTTCTTGAGCTTGAAGAGTACCTCAGTCGGGCTCTTTTTCTCGATCGCGGCCACATTGACCTGAACCGGAGCGCTCCAACGCAGTCCACTGGTCTTCATGTGCGTCTCGATCGTGAACACCACGTCGTCAGCCGTGAATTCCACCCCGTCGCTCCAGAAGATACCCGACCTCAACTTCACGGTCATTTCCGTGAAGTTTTTATTATAGATCGGCTTTTCGGTTGCTAGAGAATTGTCCCAGACGCCGTTGATCCCGTGATCTGGGTCAATATACCAGAATGTATCCATCGCGTTCTGGTGCAGGCCGGTAGTCTGGCCACCTGCATTGATGGCCCAAATGTTGAACCAGCCGGCATTCTTAATTGTGCCTTCTGGATTTTCCAGGATCAGCAACTGATCTCGGGGCAAATCGCCGCCCGGCACCTGCCCAAGCGCCGGCCTGGTCGCGAGAAATGTACCCGCGAGCCACATGAATGTCCTTCTCGAAAGCATGCCGTTATCCTCCCAGTTTCCAGCGTGCTCATCGGCTATCCGAACGGGAGTGATAGTCTAACAGCCGGAGATAGAAGTCAACATATAATGTGATCTATATCACAATATCGGATATAAACTGAGCTGATGTCGATGATTGAGCTAACTCTGCCAGCAGTGAGCGAGCTAGGCTCAGGGTCTATCAATTGAGATGTGATTCATGCCTTAGCCGTCCGGGAGTTCGGGCGGCGTGATGCGCAGAGCGCGCAAGGCGTTCAGGATGACAGCAACGTCAATGATTTCCTGAAGCAGTGCGCCCTGAACCGGCGTGAGGTAGCCGAAGGCTGCAGCGACCATGCCAAGCACGGACAGACTGATCCCGGCGACGACGCTTTCAATCGCGATGCGGCGGGCGCGCCGGGCGATCACGATCCCAGGTCCGAGCCGGTCGACCTGGTCGACGAGCAGCACGACGTCGGCGGCCTCGGCGGAGGCGGCAGCGCCTCGAGCCCCCATAGCGACGCCCACATCCGCAGCGGCGAGCGCCGGTGCGTCGTTGACTCCGTCGCCGACCATCATGACAGGGCCGTTCTTGCGCTCGGTGAGGACAAGGAGAACTTTCTGATCCGGGGTCAGCCCGGCCCGAAGACCATCGAGACCAAGACCTTCCGCCACGCGTTCGGCCACCTCGGGACGATCGCCGGTCGCCAGAAGGATCCGCGCCACGCCCTCCTGCCGAAGCCGCTTGAACATGGTTTCCACCCCTTTGCGCAAGGGATCGGCCATTACCAGATGTCCCGCCATCTTACCGTCGACCGCCACGGCGACGAGAACGGATCCTGCCGCGAGAGATGAATGATTGTCCGATGTCTGCCCGATGCGCCTTGCCACGAAACTTGCGCCACCCACTACAATCTTGCGACCCTGGACACTTCCAACGACGCCCTCGCCGGGAATCTCGGCGACTTCCGAGGGTACCGGCAGAGTGAGGCCCTGTTCCTTCGCGATGGCGACAATAGCCTGTGCGACGGGATGCTGCGATGCCTGCTCAAGCGCCGCGGCGAAGCGGAGGATCTCCACTTCGGAGATGCCGATGTGACTGTCGATCGAGACGATCCGCGGACGCCCTTCCGTCAACGTACCTGTCTTGTCAACAATCAGGGTTCGTATTCGCGCCATCGCCTCGAGTGGCTTGGCACCCTTGATGAGAACTCCGAAATGCGCTGCGCGCGAAAGGCCCGCCACCAGCGCCACCGGCACTGCAAGGATCAGAGGGCAGGGCGTGGCCACCACCAACACGGCAACGGCCCGGATCGGATCGCTTGTGAACCACCAGGCGGTCGAAGCCAGCGCGACCGTCACCGCGAGGAAGCCGAGCGACCAGCGGTCTGCCAGCCGCGACATGGGTGCTTTCGACTTCTGCGCCTCCTCTACGAGGCGGACAATCCCGGCATAGGTGCTTTCCCTCGCGCGGCGTATTGCTTTGAGGTCGAATGCCTCGCCCGCATTGGTCGAACCGCTCATCGCCTCCCTGTCGCGAGCAAGCCGGACGGGCAGGGATTCTCCCGTCAGCGCGGAGGTGTCGAGGAAGGCCGTGTCGGACGCAATCGTGCCGTCCACGGGCACCGTATCGCCTTGCCGGATCAGCAACCGGTCGCCCGGTTCGATATCGTCGAGCGGTACATCCTCCAGCGCCCCGTCGCGATGCCGGGTCGCGACCCGTGGCACGCGCGAGAGGAGATCCTGCATTTCGCGCCTAGCGCGGCCTTCGGCGAAGCTCTCGAGGAAAGTGCCGCCGGAAAACATCACAGCGACGACGGCGGCCGCCAGCGTCTCGCCGAATGCCAGCGCCGACGACATGGACAAGGCCGCCACGATGTCGAGCCCGACCTCTCCCCTGAATAGACTGCGCAGAATCTCCACCAGAAGCGCGGCCAGGACGGGGACGACCCCTGCCGACCATACGATGCCGGCCGCATCGATCCTGCCTGCAGAGTAAAGGGCAAGTCCCGTCACGAGGCCGGCCAGCGCAATCAAAAGGAGGGCCTTCTTCAATCGATCGGCGCTTGCATATTCCACGCGGCTCAACTCCCTCGGCCGAGGCGATTGCCGCAGGCGCTCCGAAAAACAGCGGCCCAACTTTCAGATGACGGACACCACCTTATTTTGTCCGTCAGAAAAGCGCGTTGAGCAGACACTGCCATCCTGACCATGGTGATGCCGGTCCAATTCGTGTCGGAGACTTCGGCCGAATCATGCAGCATGTCATCATTGCCGATTCCGGCCCCGGCAGCATCCGCCCTCGGTGTTTCCACCCAACTTCTGCCTTTTCATCACGATCTCCGAAGGGCCGGTTATATCGCCTGAACGACGACCGCCAGCATTCCCCTAACCTTCCCCGCCGTTTCCTTCAAGGCGTCATTATCGATCGCCTGCATGGAGGCTACGGGGTCGATGGCGCTGACCATGACGCCCTCATCGCCGAGGGATCGAATGATGACGTTGCAGGGCAGCATCGCTCCGACCTTTGGCTCCATCTTGATCGCCTCGAAAGCCATGCCCGGATTGCATGCGCCCAGGATGAGGTAATCATCAAGATCGGTATTCAGCTTCTTCTTCATCGTCGCCTTGACGTCAATTTCGGTGAGAACGCCAAAGCCATTGTTCGAAAGAGCCGCTTTGGTCCTTTCGACCACCTCGTTGAATGTCGACCCGTCGATTGTCTTGTCTAAGGTATAAGCCATTATCTCAACTCCCAACTCTACGTCGCATTGGGTTATGTAGGGCATCCATCATGGCGGGCACTGATCTTGCGCAATGCAGCCCTGATTTCGGACATCAGTTCGGGGGGAACAGAATATCGGCGCGGAAACCGCCGTATCGCCGTGCGCGCCCATTTGGTGGCGTTTTCGAGCAGGCCGGCCGGCCAATCCTCAAATCGAGCTCAATCATCCGCCTCGATCTCCGCGAATATTTCCGATGCGACCTGCTTCGCCTTGCCGGGAAATTTTATTGCCTTGACAGCTTCGAGATTCACCGGTTGGCCTGCAACGATGGCGCCAATCATTCCCATGCCGAAATGCGGCGTGCATTGGAACATATACACGCCGGGAGCCTCGATCTTTACGGTAATTTCCTGATTGATCTCGCCTTTCCACTCAGCAGTGCCGTCGGGAACGCCCTTCTTTATGGCGCTGGAATTGTGGCCCTTGTCGATCGCGACGAAGGTCACCGTGTCGCCGACCTCAGCCCTGACCAGGCGCGGTTCGAATATCATCGCGCTCCCATCAGAGCCCTTGTTCCTCATCTCGACCCTGTGATCGGCGGCTATCGCGAAACCAGGGGTTACAGTCATCAGGGCCAATACGGCTGCCAGGATAATCCTCTTCATGTAATTCTCCCTTGTATGAATGGGGATCTGATCTTGATCGCGGGTTGGTCATCGGCGGCCGTGTAGCAACGGCTTTGTCATCGATTTCAGAGCGGATCGGATCCGAACTGGCGACCCGTCTATTCTATTCCACCGCTCGCCGGCTGGTCATCCTCGCCGGCATCTTCCGGCGTCACGTCGAGGATCGCGGCATGCGCCTTTATGGTCGCCTTGTCGGGTTTGCAATTTTCCATGCACGGCTCCGATTTGTCGGCATAGAACGGTTCCTTCGTACGGTCGTCGTCGGTGAAGTTGACCTCGTTCGGTAGCTTGATGTCGGCAAAATTCTCCTTGGAGAGTTCGAACTCGTCATCCGTCACGACGTCGTTGAGGTAGAGGAGATATGCGGTCAAAGCGTAGACGTCGTCATCCGATAGTGACCGGGCATTGCCGAATGGCATCGCACGGCGGACATAGTCGAAAACGGTGGAGAGATAGGGCCAATAGGAACCGATGGTCTTCTCCGGCCGATCTGCCTGAAGCGTCCCTTTCCCGCCCGCCAGGACAGGCCACCGGCCGACGGCTTCGCCGAAATCGCCATGGCAGGACGCGCAGTTCTCGTCAAAGATTTCCATCCCATGGGCCACTGTACCCCGTCCATCAGGCAATCCGAGACCGTCGGGACGAACGTCGATGTCCCAGGCAAGCAGCTCATCGGGAGTTGCGACGCGCCCGAGCTTGAAATGTTCTCCATCTCCCGCCAGAGCAGTGGCGGCGCTAGCCAGAACGGATAGGCCGATGATGAGCAGCGGCTTACGAAATTTCGACATTCTCGATCCTCCCTTCCTCGGTGACGTGCCAGGTCTGGATGCCGTTGTTGTGATAGATGGAATTGGTGCCGCGCACGCTTCTCAACTGGTCCTTTGTCGGCTGCACGAAACCAGCCTCGTCGATCGCGCGGGATTGCAGGAACAGTTCAGAGCCGTCCCAGTCGAATTCGTAGTAGAAGCGGTGCAACGCCTTTGGCAGGCCCGGCCCGTCGATACGCGCCGTGTGCCAGTTGCGGCCGCCGTCGACGGAGACGTCGACGCGCCTGATCCGCCCGTTGCCGGACCATGCAACCCCGGTCAGCACGAGCGGACCTTTGCCATGCCTGATCGGCGCCTGCGGGCTGGGGTTGGTGATGACGGATTTCACGTCCATCAGGAAGGTGAAACGGCGCGCCTTGCCGTTGGCGAGAAGGTCCGTGTATTTCGACGTCTCTTCGCGTTGCTGCCAGGGCTGGTCCCCGATTTCGAGGCGCCTTAGCCATTTGATCCACATATTGCCTTCCCAGCCGGGAACCACGAGGCGGACGGGATAGCCCTGTTCGGGACGGAGCGCCTCTCCGTTCATTCCGAAAGCGACCATGCAGTCGTCCAATGCCTTCTCAAGCGGGATCGATCGCGTCATCGCCGAAGCGTCTGCTCCTTCCGCCAGAAGCCACTTGCCTTCCGGCTTCACGCCTGCCTCATTCAGGATAGTCTTGAGCGAGACGCCGGTGTACATGACGCAGTGCACCATGCCATGCGTGTACTGGCAGCCGTTCAGTTGCGCTCCGCGCCATTCCATCCCCGAATTCGCCGCGCATTCCAGGAAGTAGACGCGGTTCTCCCTTGGGAAGCGCTTCAGGTCGGCCATCGTAAAGACAAGGGGCTTGTCCACCATGCCGTGGACCATGAGCCGATGCGCGTTCGGATCGATCTCGGCAATGCCGCCATGATGACGCTCGAAACACAGGCCGCTCGGGGTAATGATGCCGTCGATCTCATGCAGGGGCGTGAAATTGACTGACGAGATGGGATCGGAGGTCAGCCAGGGGACGTTCTTGCGGATGACATGAGCCTCGAATGAAGAAGGCGACCCATAAGGCGTTGCATCCACCCCCTTTCCCGGATAGCGGTTCCAATCCTGGATTTCGGTAATTGCCGGATCGCCGGCGGCCCGCGCACCGGCCGCCGTGCCGGTGGCAAGTGCCGCCGCGCCGCCTGCGAAACCGGCCCTGAGAAGGGCACGGCGCGTTGTCTTGGTTGTCTCGGTCTTCATCAGTTCCTCCCGAACAGATGACTCATAAAACATATTCAATTTTTTCTATATATCACGCCGCAATCCATCTGCCAACGAGGCTTTGCCTCATGACTTCCGATTGATGATTTTTACGGATTGGTTCTCTTCCACGCTGACGACCGGATTTTGCGCCAGGTACTGCTCCACGACGTCCCAGATCGGCGGTCCTTGCGTGCTTTCATTGATCGAGGCCCAACCCGCAACGACGTATTCTTTCGAAGCCTCGATCGGCTCGCCCGATTTCAGCAAGACCATGCTGGAAATGCGGGATCCGATCGCCGCTTCGGGATCGATCGAATATCCCATGCCGCCCACCCGGACCATGTCGCCGCCCTGCTGATAGTAGGGGTCTTTGTTGAACAGGTTGTCGGCCACGTCCTCCAGGATGTCTTTCAGCATCTGACCGGTCATCATGTTGCGGTAGGCGTTCGGGTAGGTCATGGAGCATGCATTGTGCAGGTCCTCGACGGTAATCTTCTGCCCGGGCAGAACTGACGTGCCCCAGCGAAAGCCCGGAGAGAGGGCTATATCCGCCTCGCGTATGTCGAGCAGAGCCTGACAGATCAGGTCGTCGAACGTCCCGTTGAAGTTTCCGCGCCGATATAGGAGACCGTCGCAGGTCGCAAGTTCTCGCGAGAGTTCAGCCTGATACGGCGCCCGAATGTCGGATATTGCCTTCGACATTTCGGGATCCGGCGCAATGATATCCGAGAACACCGGGATGAGCCGGTGCCGATAGCCCCTCAGAGCTCCATCCCGGATATCGAGATCGAGCCGTGTAATAAACTTTCCATGCGAGCCTGAGGCAATCAGCAAGGTCTTGCCGACAAGAACGGGCTCCGGAATCGCATCATGGGTATGTCCAGTCAGGATGATGTCGATTCCGCCCACGCGTGATGCGAGGGCTCGGTCGACGTCGAAACCGTTGTGGGAAAGCAGCACGACGATGTCCGCGCCATCCGCGCGTGCGGCCGCGACGTTCTTTGCGACCTGCTCCTCGCGAATACCGAAGGACCAGTTGGGAAACATCCAGCGCGGGTTGGCTATCGGCGTATAGGGAAACGCCTGTCCAACGACGGCGATCTTGGAGCCTCCCTTCTCGAACATCTTATAGGCATCGAAGGCGGGTTCATCCCATTCGGCGTCAAAAATGTTTCCTCCGAGGAATGGAAAGGGAAGGGTCTCGATAATCTCCTGGACGCGTTCCGTACCATAGGTGAACTCCCAGTGCCCCGTCATGGCGTCGGGTGCAAGCGCGTTCATGGCGTCCACCATGTCCTGACCCTTGGTCTGGTAGGAGGTGTAACTGCCCTGCCAGGTGTCACCGCCGTCGAGCAGCAAGACATCTTCGCCGCGCTCGGCCCTGACCCGCTTGACGATCGTCGCAATCCGGTCCAGCCCACCCATCTTGCCGTACCCTTGGGCAAGCGCCACGAAATCCTCGGAGGTGAATGCATAAGCCTCGGGGGTTCCAGGCTTTATGTCATAGAGGCGAAGGAAATCGGAACCGGTGACGTGCGGCGGCAGGCCCGCCACATCACCCACACCGAGATTGACCGACGGCTCCCTGAAATAAATCGGCATGAGCTGGGCGTGTATATCCGTGAGGTGAAGGATCGTCACATTGCCGAGCGGTTCGAAGCGGAGCAGATCGTCCTCGCTCAGAGACTGCTGTGCGGCGACCCTCGACCACTTGCCGGCAAGCCCGGAGCCGACGATGGCCGACAGCGCTGCGCCGGCCATGAGCATTTCACGTCTCGATAACATCAAGGACTCCATAACCAGGGGAGGGGACGGCTTCGAACCCTCCGCGCATGAGAAACAATCTTGGTCTTCGGTCCTGTTATTGGCGAACCGCAGGCGTCTCGACCGAAAGGCCGGTGCCGCGCCAGGTGACGTAGACCTCAAGCGCCATCAATTCGTCCGAAAAGGCCTTTGGCATTTCGGCGCGGGTATCCCGGATGCAACCGCGGAAGCGATTGTGGAGGGAGACCATGCCGGCGGTGTTGAAGCGGTAAGTCGGAAATCCGTTGACCTGCCCCTGGCTGAGGTGATCGGCGCGAATGAACTTGCCCATGCTTTTCTCGTGACAGGAGGCACAGGAGAAATCCAACTGGCCCGTACGGGTATAGTAGAGTTCCTTGCCCTTGTCCCACCACGACTGCATTTCGCCCTGAGACAGGTCGATCTGTACCGGAGTGCCCAAGGACTGGTGCTTGATATAGGTGGTCAGCGCCACCTGCTCCTCCGCGTCGAACTTGTAGGGTTCGGCACCCATACGCTCGGTACGACAGTCATTGATCTTCATCTCGATGTTGACGGGCTTCCTGGCCTTCGCATCCCACTTGGGAAAATGCGCGCCGACATCCTTCATCGTCGCGGATGCATCATTGTGGCAAGAGGAACAGGATTTCCCCATCGATCCATCGACGGTGTTCCAGAGTTCCTCGCCGCGCTCCACCGCAAGCATTCCTGGATTGGCGAACGAATCGGCTTCCGTCGCACGGGTTTCCGACTCCCGGAAAAGCCAACCGGACAGCACTTCATCGAACGGATGCCCTTCCGGCGCCTTCGCCCTTATGATCATCTCGCGATCATCGATGGTCAGGGTATCATCGACAGGATCGGCGTAGGCCATCACTGCCAATCCCGAGATAGATGCCACCGACACCAGCAGCAAGACGGATAGTCTCTTCATCGTTATCCCTCCCAAGATAACCTCCCCAATGAGGCGATGACGACCGATGGGTGTCCACTCGCCGCCCGTTGCGGCGAGTGGAATGCTCAGTTTACGGTGATCTTCTGTTCATCCGTGTAGATAGCGCCATCGTCATCGATCCACGTGAATTTGAACGTGCCGCTTTCGGTCAGTTTCGCGCTGAACTCGAAATAGGGATTGGCCGAGATCGCCGGATCGATATCGCAGGAGAAAACGGGAGCCCCGTTGAACTCGCATGCAAATTTGTTGATGATCTTGCGCGGGATGACCTTGCCGTCCTTGTCCTTGCGCTGGCCCGATTCCATCTCATGGCTGATGAGGGTCTTTATCGACACCACCTCGCCAGCTTTCGCTTCCTTCGGAACCTTGATACGCGGTTTTGGTTGCGCTGCCATTTGACTAGTCTCCTTCCACCTCTGTTGTCGTCAGCCGCCGCAACCGCCGATCGTCACCTTGACTTCCTTCTTGTCCATGAAAACCGAGCCGTCGGCCATCTTCGCGACGGCGATGACGTTCTGTGTCTTGGCAAGGCGCATGCGGGTCGTCGCGACAGCCGTGCCACTCAGTGCGGTGAAGTGAAAGGTGGCCACTTCCGGATTCGGATTGCCATCCGCGATGATGATGACGGAGTCGACCATGTCTCCGCCAGTCATCGCGCTTTCGACGTTTACCGAGATCGGGACCGTGTTGCCGTTCTCGGCGATCTCGGGTGCAGTCAAGGTGATCTTGCCGGATGCGGGCGTCTTGCCGCCTGCAAAGTCCATAATTCGCTTTTCGGCAGCCGGCACATCCGCCCATGTGGAGCGATGTCCCGCTATCGAGAAGAGTGCTGCGCCCGCCGAGAGGCTCAGCATCTGTCGCCTGTTGATCTTCATGCATTCATCTCCTCTTCCGGAAAATTACTTTGAGCCCTTCAGCGTCGTGAGATAGGCGACGACGTCCTCGACCTGCTGTGCCGTCAATATCGTCTTTCCAGCCAGGTCCTTGCGGACGTTGATGCCGACTTCGAGGCTGTAGAAGGCGGGCATGACGGTCTCTTCGGAGAAAACCCGCTTGGCGTCGACCACGATTGCCCGCAGCTCGGCTTCGGACCAGCGATCGGCGACGCCATCCAGGGCAGGGGCTACGTTGCCGTGGAACTGTTCCTTGGCAAGCGGTGTGACGACATGACAGGCAAGACAATTTCCAAGGCCGCGATTCGCCAGAACTTTCGCGCCCTCTTCGGCATTCCCGGTCGCGCCAGTCAGAGACTGAGAGACCTTCATTTCGTCGATCTTGACGGCGTCCGGCGCAATTTCTACCGCCGCAGCCTGACTGCACAAGAAAGCAGGCACCGCGACACAGGTCAGGAAACGCTTCATTTCCATGAGTCCTCCCAAACTCACCGAACCGGCATGACCGGTTCAAGCCTCCATTTTTACGATAGCGCTATGTTCAACAGCCATCAATAGAAAAATATAAATCTTTGAATATATCGGCTGCCGACACGGATCAGTCCTCGCTGATGAGCTTCCCCGAGTTGCGGAGTTCCTGGATAATGCGCGCGTGGTAGGTCTGGAAATGTTCGCTTCCTTCATACGCCTTTTCGCGCACCCAGCGGAACATGTTGAGGAAGGTCCATTTGCCGAAAGCTCCCGGCATCGTCGCGATGGCGGCCTTGCTGACGGAGACCCGCGCCCCGGCATCTTCGGGAAGGAAGACAATCGTCGGCGTGAAGATATAACCCCATTTGCGGGCAGCGCTTTTTTCCGTTAGCACCTCGCCGTCGAGGTCCGTCACTTCCTCGTCACCGAACATGTTGTACTGCACGACGAGGAAGTTGGCTTTGATATAGTCGCGCACCTCCGGATCGGAGAGAATCTTCTCGTGCATCTGGCGGCAATAGATACAGCCTCGCTGCTCGAACACGATCGCCAGGCGCTTACCCTGGGCTTTGGCTTCGGCAATATCCTCCGCAATGTCGCGAAAGGTCGTCGAAAACCACTCTTCCTTGTGAAGGCCATCCTCGCCGATCGTTGCAGCCGCTCCGGCGGAAGCACTGACGAAGAGGGCGAAGAACGCCAGAAAAATGAATTGCAGCATTGCGACCTCCTAACCGATTGTCTGAAACGCCGGAAATGTCTCGAGGAGCCAAAGCGAAATCGTCGACATCTGTCCGGTCATGAAAAGCAGTCCCGTCACGATCAGGAAGAGGCCGAGCGCGACCTCCACCTTACGCATGTGTCGCCGGAAGCGCGCCGCCCAACCAAGGAACCGGCTGGCGAAAACGGCCGAAGCGATGAAGGGCAGTCCGATGCCAAGGGAATAGGCAGCCAGCAGAATACTTCCGCGCGTCGCCGTCCCTTCTCCCCCTGCGACGAACAGAATTGCGGCCAGAACCGGTCCCACGCACGGCGTCCAGCCGAAGGCGAAGGCCAGACCCATCAAAAAGGCGCCAGCCAAACCAGCAGGCTTCTCCGTAACCTGTACCCGCGCTTCCCGATAGAGCATCCCGATCTGAAGGATTTTGAGGAAGTGCAGGCCCATGACGATGATCACCACGCCTGCCGCCACCGAAAGCACATTGAAATATTGGGCGATCGTCTTGCCGATCAGGCTCGCTGTCGCACCCAGGGCAACGAAAACCGTCGAGAAGCCGGCAACGAAAGAGACTGCTGAAAATATGACCTGTCGCCGGTCGTCCGGGTTCGGCTGGGCATCCCGCAATCGATCGAAGCTCACCCCCGCAAGCCAGGCCAGGTAAGGTGGAACGATGGGCAGAACGCAAGGCGATACGAATGACAGCAACCCAGCCAGTAACGCGCCCCCCACGCTAATATCAAGCATTCGATCCCTCCCAAGACCACCCTGCATCACAGCATTGCCACATGTATTCAGAAAATGCTATATGTTGCAAATGATGATTTCGGACGCTTCTCCATCCTTGCGGACATCGACCCTTCTTGCGGTGCTCATCCTCGCCGGTGCGACTTCGGGGAAGGCGGCCGAGCTGGTCATGCTGGAGCAGCCGGGTTGCGTCTGGTGCGCACGCTTCAATGCCGAGATTGCCCCCGCATGGCCGAAGACGGAAGAGGGTGCACGCGCGCCTCTTCGCCGCGTTGACATCACCGAGGCGTGGCCTGAGGATCTCGACCATATACAGCGGGAGCGGTTTACGCCGACTTTCATCCTGATGGATGAGGGTGAGGAGATCGGCCGCCTGCGCGGCTACGCGGGAGATGAGTTTTTCTGGTTTTCAATCGATGAGTTGATCGCCAAGCTTCCGTAGGAAATGGACATTGCGTGGTCCTTTCTGCCAATATGGCCTCGGATGCGAATTAGGAGGTATGGGCGAATGAGCCTGCCACAGTTGAACACGCTGCAAACGCCGGAAGAGCGGGAGAAGCTCTTCGCGCAGGCGCGAAAGGCGAGTGAGCTGCTCAAGGCTTTGTCGCACGAGGACCGATTGCTGATCCTGTGCCTGCTCACCGAAGGCGAAAAATCCGTCTCGGAGCTGGAAAACACGATGGGAATGCCGCAGGCCGCCGTATCGCAGCAACTGGCGCGCCTCCGTTTCGATCGCCTTGTCACGACCCGCCGGGATGGGCGTGTGATCTACTATTCACTTGCCAACAAGGAGATCGCACCCGTGATAGGCTCTCTCTACGAGCTCTTCTGCGCACCGGTGCGACAGGGTGAGAAGCCATCGTAACACCAGTCAACGGAGGGACTGGCGTTACGACCTTTGCGAACCGGGGAGGGTTCGCGGGAGGATAAAATGGATAATATCGTTGCATCGGCATGGTTCTTGCCCGTTGCCGGGCTGCTTGCCGGTTGCGTGCTCGGATTTGTGGCCCGCAATCAGCGTTTCTGCACGATGTCCGCGTTGGAGCGCTATTGGTATGCCAATGACAGCACCGGCCTGAGAACCTGGATTCTCGCCGCTGCGACCGCTCTTGTCCTGACCCAGAGCCTTCAGGCCTTGGGGCTTGCCGCATCCGACGAGAGCTTCTACATCCGTTCGAGCTTCGCTTGGACCGGAGCGATCCTGGGTGGCGTGATGTTCGGCTTCGGCATGGCGCTCGTCGGCACCTGCGGCTTCGGCGCGCTCGTCAGGCTTGGCGGCGGAAGCCTGCGATCCCTTGTCGTTCTCATCATCCTCGGCGTCAGCGCGCTATCCGCCCAGAAGGGGCTGATCGCCCAGGCGCGCGTGCCGATCGTGGACAACCTGGCGATTGACTTCGGTTTTGCCGGCGGGCAATCCGTCGGGCTTGTTGCGTCCTACTTCACTGGCGTCGATCTTCGTCTTGCCATTGCCGGCATCGTCGCGGCTGCCATGTTCGGCTGGGTATTCCGGGATTCCGATTACCGGCGTCGGTGGTGGTCGATTGGCGCGGGAATGACCATTGGAGCAGTCATTGCCTTCGGCTGGGTTGCCACCACTCTGGCCTCGAGGAATTCCTTCGAAATCGTCCAGCTCGAAGCCGGCTCCTTCGTCGTTCCGGTGGGCGATGCCCTGCTTCAACTCATGACATTTACGGGGAGTGTGCCCGATTATGGTGTCGGTTTGGTCATGGGCGTCATCGTCGGCTCGGCCATCAATGCGCAGGTTCGCCGCACCGTGCGCTGGGAAGCCTGCGACGATGCACGGGAACTGAGCCGGCATCTGCTGGGCGCGCTCCTGATGGGGGTCGGCGGCGTATTCGCCATGGGGTGCACGATCGGACAAGGGATTACCGGCGTTTCCGCACTCGCCATCTCGGCACCGCTCGCTTTCGCTTCGATAGCGCTCGGCGCCAGAATCGGTCTCGCCTATCTCATCGAGGGCTCCGGATTGGCAATCTTTCGCGAGAGTTCCGTCAGCCTTGACCGATAGCTCGAGACGGTCGCCGCTCAGGCCCCCGGTACAAAAGCGTAGGCACCTTCTCGCTGCTCTACGCGGCCAATTCCTTCGTGGTCAAAGTGATAGCCGATGATCCGCGCCTTGTCGCCTGCGAGGCGAGCAAGCAACTGCCGGCGCATCGCGACGCCGCGCTCCGGATCATGATCGCTCTGCGTACGCCATTCCGGATGTCGGAAAGATATGGCCGTATTGCTGAGCGCGTCGCCTGCAATCAGTGTCTGGTCACCGCTACCATGGACCATGAAGGACAGATGCCCCGGTGTATGGCCGGCGGTATCGATGACCTCGACCCCCGACAGGATCTCCTGCCCGGGCTTGAGGAACGCGATCCGGTCCTTCAGTGCGGCAAACCTGTTCTGGGCGCCGACCACAAAGGTCTGCCGATCCGCAGAGACGGTTTGCAGGGCGTTCGGCGAAGACCAGAAGTCCCATTCCGCTTGCCCGATGTGATAACGGGCATTGGCAAAGACCAGCTCGTCCAGATCATCGGTTACGCCCCAAAGGTGATCCGGATGCGCGTGGGTGAAGACAACATCGGTGACGCTGCCGGGGTCGATGTCGGCGGCGGCGAGATTGTCGATAAGCGTTCCGGCAGACGGCATGAAATTGGCGCCTGAGCCGACGTCGAATATGGCCAGACGCTCTTTCTGTCTGAGCAGCGTTACATTGCAGTCCGGATGCAGAGCATCGGTCGGCATGTTTTGGGCGACCAGGAACGACTGCAATTCATCCTTTGGAACATCCGGAAACAGGAACCCCATGGGTAACGTCAGTGTTCCGTCGCTGACCGTGATGAATTCGCTGTCGCCCATCGAAACTCGCCCGACCGCATGAGCCGGCCGCGTCAGGACTGCGGATGCCGCAAGGGCGAGACCGCCCGCCAGAAACCCCCTGCGGCTTGATCGCCCCGATGCCTCATAGACACTCAACGACGCCATGATGCTCCTCCTATTTATACATTTATATTTTTGCATGTTTTTGAAGTCTCGGCTAGGCTGATCTTTTCTGCGATGAGGATATGGGAGGAGAAGATGATAAAGATCGTGATGGCATCGCTGGTCGCTCTGCCGGCGGCCCTGGGGTGCACCGGGGCAACGGCGTCGGACGTTTTGAAGATCTATGAAAGCAAGGCACCCTTTGCGGAGGTACTAGCCGATCTGGAGGACGCCATCGTCAATCGAGGCTATGTGGTGGACTATCACGGCCACGTTGCCGAGATGCTGGCGCGTACGGCAGGCGATGTCGGCGCCGGGAAAGTGCTCTACCGCGAGGCGGAGTTCATGCAGTTCTGTTCGGCGACCGTTTCCCGCAAGGCAATGGAGGCAGATCTCGCAAACATCGGCTTCTGTCCCTACGTGCTCTTCGCCTATGAGGCAGAGGCAGCGCCCGGAACCGTGAAGGTCGGGTTTCGCCGACTACCGGAAGGAGAGGCCCGGGATGACGTCAACAGTCTCCTTGACGACCTCGTGCGCGAGGCATCCGGTAATTGACAGGATAAGCGCACCAATCAGATGCTCGGAGCTTGCTGCGGATCGGTAGTTTATGCGACGCCGGCTTGCTCCAGCCATTCCCTCAGCGCGCCGGCACTGATCGCGCCGCTGCGCCGGTCGAGTTCCCTTCCTCCCTTGAACAATATCAGGGTGGGAATGGCCTGAATTCCGTATTTTTGAGCAAGGCCTTGTTCCGCTTCGGTGTCCACCTTGGCGAATCGCACCCTGGGCTCGAAATCGGCGGCAGCGGCCTCGAAGGCAGGAGCCATTGCACGACAGGGACCACACCACGATGCCCAAAAGTCGACGACTACCGGGAGATCGTCGGAGCCAGTCTGACGGTCGAAATTTCCCTTGTGCAGGGAAATCGGCCGGCCGGTGAACAGCGGCGACTTGCAGGCCGGGCAATGGGCCAATTTTCCATCCCGCTTGTCATCCAGCCGGTTAAGTTGCCCACAGTTGGGGCAGGGGACGATCTTCGCCATGATGCCTCCGTGCGACGGGTGTCCATTACCACTCCGCGGTTTCGGTTTTAGCATATCCTATCCATGGTCAAATTCATTGATCTGAAACAACCGTCCGCAACCGCACTGGGTAACGTGTCCAGTGCGGAGCCGAGGATGTTGAGGCGGACTGCGTTCGGCCAAGACCCAACTTTCCTGCAATCATGAATCAGGCTGCCCGGGCCTCGGCGATCGCCACCTTCAGTTCCTTTTCATCCAGGACGCTGCCGAAGGTTGTCCCGTGGATGACGAACGAGGGTGTGCCTACGAAATTGAAGGCGAGGGCCTGGTTGCAATTGCGGTCTAGCAATCCGGATATGCGCGTATGTTCGGCTTAGTTAGATGCACCTATCTGAACTGACCGTTGGACGATGCGCAGAGAAAAATGTGGGAGTTTGTGTGGCTTTGTTGAACTGACAACATAAGTTCAAAAATGTGTCACGCCGCTGCAATGTTTGCGTCCTAGAACACCGCCATCAGAAGAGGCGATCGTCTATGTCGAAGATTCCGGCAGCCAGCCGACACCAAACCATCATCCGCCTGGTCAATGGCGGCAGCGGCATGTCGATCAGCGCGATTGCCGAAACCTTCGGGGTATCGACCGAGACGATCCGCCGCGATCTGGTCGCCCTAGAGCGGGGCGGATCGCTGCAGCGGGTCTATGGGGGAGCCATCCCCTCCGGCCGCGAGGCGGCACTTGACGAGCGCGTCAACATGGAACGGGCGGAAAAGCAGGCCATCGGCACGCTGGTAGCGGCGATGATCCAGCCGGACCAGTGGATCTTCATGACGGGCGGGAGTTCGGTTCTTGCGGTCGCGCAGGCGATGCGCAACGGTCCGCCGGTCGCCGTCATGACCAACATGCCGGCGATCGGCGACGCGCTGCAGGCAGGCCAGCGCCACAAGGTGATCCTGACCGGCGGCGATTACGACTGGAACGCCAAGACGCTGTTCGGCGACGAAGTGTTCGGCGCGATCCGCAATTGCAGCTTCGACCTGTCGATCATCGGCGTCTATGGGCTCGACGCTGAGTTCGGGCTCGTGGAGCGGACCAAGCACAATATGGAGCTGAAGACCCGGCTTGCGACGCAGAGCCGCGCCAGCATCTATGTCGGCGATCACACCAAGATCGGCGCCGTCGGCCGCTATCGCAGCATTCCGTTCGCCGGCATAGAAACCTTCGTGACCGATATGCCGCTCGACGAGCCGTTTGCCGGGCTTCTGACCGAGGCGGGCGCCAGCGTTTTCTATCCTGAGCAATCCGCCTCACCCGAGGTGTCCGAATTTCCGCACCTGCAAGAAAAGGTCAATGACAATGGCTGATATCCGCCATGTAATCGTTGTAGGCATCGATGGCCTGCGCCCCGACATGATCAACGAAACCACCATGCCCAATCTCGCCGCCATGCGGGCGCGGGGCGTGTCGAGCAAGGATCATCGCACGGTGTTCCCGAGCGAGACGCGCGGGGCGCTGACTGCACTTGCGAGCGGCGCCCGCCCCGAAACGACGGGTATTCTCGGCAATGAGTTCTATTCCCGCGACGGCTCGGGCCGCCTGACCGGCACGGATACGGTCCACGACTGGCGTGCCGGCGAGCGCCGCATTGTTGGCGGCATGGTGACGGCCACCAATCTTTCCGAAACGCTCGCCAAGAACGGCAAGTCCTTCGCGGTGGTCAATTCGAGCGGGCAGGGTTCGTTCACTGCGCTCAACTGGAAAGGGGCGGACTGGGGACAAGCCGGCTTCAACGTCCGCCATCCGGCGATCGGCTTCCCGCCCGAGCTCGCCGTCGACATAGCCGAGCAGCACCGGGTTCCGGCCAACGGCTTTGACCGTGGCGCCGAACGCCAGGCCGTTGCCGCCTTCACCGATACCGTCTGGCCGCAGAGAAAGCCGGCGGCCGCGATCATCTGGATCACCGAAGTGGACAGCGCTTCACATCGTCATGGTCTCGGCGCCGAAGGCATGCTCGCCTCGATGCGCGATTGCGATGCGGCGATCGGCAATCTTCTCGAATGGCGCGACAGGCAGCCGGAAAAGGACGACATTGTCATCTTCGTCACCTCCGACCACGGCCACTCGACAATCAACGAATTCATTTCCGTCGGCGATGCCCTGAAGCAGGCCGGCATCGCCGCCGACACGCGCTTCGACAACGACATCGACGTGCTATATCGGCGGGGGCGCGCACCGGGCTTCTGGCTCAAGCAATTTGACAAGGGCCTGTTGCAGGGCGTTTTCGATGTGCTCGCCGCGCAACCCTGGTATGGCGCCACTTTCACCCGGGCGGTCGAGCCGGGCGCGCAGGAGGGCATCATCGCCGGCACGCTGGCGCTGGAACTGACCGGTGCCGCGCATGACCGTGCACCGGACCTCTACATCAACCTTCGAGGCACCGACGCTGAAAACGAGTTCGGCGTTCCAGGCACGTCGATCTGCGACGCCGGCAGCTACAGCGGCATTCCGCTCGGCGGCGGGTCGCACGGAGGTCTGCATGCCGCGGAACTGGCGGCCGTGTTGATCGGTGAGGGCGCCGGCTTGAAGAGCGGCGGTGAGGTCGTCGCCTCGCGCACGGCGATTTACGATCTTGCGCCGACCATTCTCGCACTTCTTGGCCTCGAACCTGCAGCCAGCATGACCGGCCGGCCGATGTTCGAGCTCCTCGAAGACGGCGAAGCCGTGCCGGCCCCGGTCGTGAAGGAATTCACGGCGGCCATCGACGGCAAGGTGTCGCGCATCATTATCGGCCATGTCGGCGAACGTCCCTATGTCGACGAAGCTGATCTTGTGACCGAGAGGGCGGCTGGAATGGACGCTGCAAGGGTCGCAGAACTGCAGGATTGATCGTTCCATGACGATGCGCCCGGCCTGACCGGGCGCCCCGGTAAGACATCGAGACCTCGAGATACCGAGCGCCGGCGGGACAGCGCCAGTCGGCGAGCGGCGAAGCCATGCCGCCCGACAAGGCGGTCTCACTTTCCACTGCATGTCCCCTTGAAGGAGATTTCGCAATGATCCAGAACCTCAAAACCCTGTCGCTCGCGGGCGCCTTGCTCGCCGGCACTTTCCTTTCCCATGCCGCCTTTGCCGAGGACCGGCCAAACATCACAGTCGCCCTGCAGAGCATGGGCACGGCCGGTACGCTCGACACGAGCGACAACGGCGGGACCGCCGCCCGCAAATACCAGAACATGATCTTCGAGCAGCTCATCGAGCTTGATCTTTCCGACCCCAATCTTAGAGCCCGGCCCGGCCTCGCCACCGAATGGAAGTGGCTGAACGACACGATGCTGGAAGTGAAGCTCCGCCATGGCGTCAAGTTCCACAACGGCGACGAGATGAAGGCCGATGACGTTGTCTTCTCGTTCTCCGACGAACGTTACGGCCGCCTGCCGGAACAGGTCAAAGCCCGTGAGGCCGGCCAGACAACCTTCACCCACGCCGACGGCACGAAGGGCATCGTCCCGCCGGCCATCACCGCCGCCAACCGGAAGTCGGAATGGCCGCTGCTGAAGTCGGTCGAGAAGGTCGATGACTATACGGTCCGCTTCGTCATGGAAAAGGCGACGCTCGATACGGAAGCCCGTCTTGCCCGCGTCAACTATGCGGCGATCATTTCCAAGCGCGGCTTCCAGGAGGCCAAGTCCTGGGCAGACTACGCGCTTCATCCTGTTGCGACCGGCCCCTACAAGGTCGTCGGTGTCGACCAGGGTTCGGCAATCCATCTCGTTTCCCATGACGATTACTGGGGCGGCAAGCCGCCGATCGCCAAGCTCGACTTCATGGTCGTTCCGGAAGCGGCGAGCCGCGTGAACGGCCTGATGTCCGGCGAATACGATATCGTCAGCGACCTCGGCCCGGACCAGGTCCCACTCTTGAAGAATACCGAGGATTTTGACGTCGTCGGCGGGCCCGTCGCCAATATCCGCTTCATCGCGCTCGACACCAACAACGGTCCACTGAAGAACAAGCTGATCCGCCAGGCGCTTTCGCATTCGATCGACCGCGACACGATCGTCAACTCGCTCTGGGGTGGCATGACCGCCGTGCCGCAGGGCTTCCAGCACAAGCTGTTCGGCGATCTTTTCGTCGAGGACTTCAAGTCGCCGGCCTATGATCCGGAGCTTGCCAAGAAGCTTCTCGCGGAAGCCGGCTACAAGGGCGAGAAGATCACTTATCGCGTCCACAACGACTATTATCCGAACGAGTTGACTGTTGCCCAATTCGACCTCGACAACCTGCGCAAAATTGGCTTCAACATCGACTTCTCGGTCATAGATAACCCGAACGATCCGGCTCCGGATCGCATGATGGCCGACCTGTCGAACACGGCCTATTTCGCCTATCCGGTTGCGCTGCTTGCCAATAACTGCCCCTACGGCTCGTATAATACAAAGACCAATCCGAAGAGCGGCATGTGGCAGAACGACGAGTTCGATAAGCTCTGCGACGTGTTGAACACCTCAACCGACAAGACTGAAGTGAAGAAGTCCTTTGCCCGCGCACTGGAGATCATCGAGGCTGAAGACCCGGCGATGGTCGTCCTGCACCAGAATGCCATCCTCTACGGCAAGCGCGCCGACATCCAGTGGAAGCCGTCGGCGATGTTCGTGATGGATTTCCGTCCGGGCTCCTTCTCAATCAAGAAGTAATCGAAGGGCGGCGGGTGCTTCAGCGCCCCGCTTTTGTCATCCGGAGCTCTCGTTGCCATGCGCCATCATCGCCGCCCGCTTGCCATTGAACGTCAGGGAGAGCCCTGGCCGGAATTCGAGGATGCCGTCAATCCTGCGATCTCTGGCGGGCGCGTCTATGCGGTCGGTGATGTGCATGGTCAAGCAGACCTTCTCGCAGCCATGTGGACTGCGATCGCCGAGGATATGAAGCGCCATCCGGCGGATCGGGCCCTGATCATCTTCCTCGGCGACCTCATCGATCGCGGCCCGGATTCGGCGGGCGTTGTCGAAGCGATCATCAACGCTCAGGAGCGGCGGGGAGACGGTATCGAGATCATGTGCCTGCGCGGCAATCACGATCATTGGCTGGCGACCTTCCTGACCGATCCTTCTGTCCTCTCGGCTTGGGCGGTGAAGGGCGGGCTTGAAACGCTCGTCTCCTACGGGCTGAAGGAAGGCGAGATTCTCGCGGGCATTGCCGATATCGGCCGCGCCGTCGCATTGCAGCAGATGTTTGCGGCCGTAATCCCCATTCGTCACAAGGAATTCATGCTTTCGCTGCCATTGTGGCACGACGATGGGGACTATTTCTTCGCCCATGCCGGCATCGACCCGGATCGTCCGCTTGCCGATCAGCGGCTCGATGACCTCACATGGATACGCGACAAATTTCTCCTCTCGCGGAAGAATTTCGGCAAGGTGGTGGTTCATGGCCATACGCCGCGCCAGGAGGTCGAGAGCCTCCCGAACCGCATCAATGTGGATACCGGCGCCTATATGCGGCAGGTGCTGAGCTGCGTCATCCTCGAAGGCGCCGAGCGATATCTGCTGCAGGTCGGGCCTGGCGTTCCAGTATCCCCCAATGATCCAGCTACGGAGGCAGGCGCATGACCGGATCCACCGATCTCATGGATATCCGTGGCCTCACCGTCGAGTTTGAAGGCCGCTATCGCTTCACCCGTGCGCTGCACGGTATCGATATCACACTCAAGCGCGGCGAGGCGCTCGGTATCGTCGGCGAATCCGGCTGCGGCAAGTCAATCACCTGGATGGCGGTGCTGGGGCTTCTCGGTCGTAACGCCCGGGTCGGTGGCTCCGCAAGGCTTGAAGGGCGGGAAATCCTTGGCGCCGACGATGCCCGGCTCAGCGAAATCCGCGGCGGCCGCATCGCGATGATCTTCCAGGACCCCTCGAGCTCGCTCAACCCGCTTCACAAGATCGGCTGGCAGCTGGGCGAGGCGCTGCGCCTGCATCAGGGCTTGACCGGCGCGGCAGCCCGCAGGGAGGCCGAGCGCCTGATCGACCGCGTCGGCATCGCCAATGCGCGCCAGCGGCTCGGCGAATATCCGCACGAGTTCTCCGGCGGCATGAACCAGCGGGTGATGATCGCCATGGCGCTTGCCGGCAATCCGGACCTGCTTGTCGCCGACGAGCCGACGACGGCGCTCGATGCCACCATCCAGGCGCAGATCCTTGATCTCCTCGATGATCTGCGCCGCGAGCGCAACATGGCATTGGTTCTGATCTCCCACGATCTCGGGATGGTCGCCGAAATGACCGAGCGGGTGGTGGTGATGTATTGCGGCCGTATCGTGGAGGACAGCCCGACCGCTGATCTCTTCGACAATCCTGCCCATCCCTATACGCGTGGGTTGATCGATGCCATTCCGTCGATCGACGGGCCGCGCCAGAGGCTTCTCGCCATTCCGGGCTCTGTGCCGCCGCCGGACCGGCTGCCGTCCGGCTGTACCTTCGTACCCCGATGCGCCGTTGCCGGTCCCGAATGCCTGCGGGCCGTGCCGACGATGATCGCTGCCGGGACAGACGGACGCCACAGGGCCGCCTGCGTGAAGCTCGGCGACATACTACCGCCGGCCAATGCTCGCCTGCCTGCTTCTGTAGAGATCACTGCGGAGTTGGTGTGATGAAAGGTCAGCTTACCGTCAAGAACCTCACGCGCCATTACAGGCTCCGCCAGCGGGGCAATCTGTTTGCCCGCACAAAAACGCTGAAAGCGGTCGATGGACTGACTTTCGACGTGGCGCCGGGTGAGATGCTCGGCATCGTCGGCGAAAGCGGCAGCGGCAAATCGACCACGGCGCGGCTGCTGCTCGGCCACATCCCGCCAACCTCGGGCGAGGTCGTGTTCGGCGGCGAGAAGGTCGGCGCGGTGCCCGATCTCGCCTGGCGACGGATGCGCCGGCGCATGCAGATGATCTACCAGGATCCACTCGGCGCGCTCGATCCGCGCATCACCATAGGTGAGCAGATCGGCGAGCCGCTCATCGTCCATTTCCCGGACCTTACTCGGGATGCACGTCGTGCCAAAGTACGGGCGGTGATGGGCAATGTCGGCCTTTCCTCGCACCACGGCGATCGGTTCCCGCACGAACTTTCCGGTGGCCAGCGGCAGCGCGTCATCATCGCCAGGGCGCTGGTCATGGAGCCGGAACTCCTGGTCTGCGACGAGCCGGTCTCGGCGCTTGACGTCTCGGTTCAGGCGCAGGTTCTGAACGTCTTCCAGGATATCCGCGCCCGCAACAGCTTTACCGGCGTCTTCATCAGCCACGATCTGAAAGTGGTGCGCCAGATCGCCGACCGGGTGGCGGTCATGTATCTCGGGCGCATTGTCGAGATCGGCCGGCCGGGCGAGGTCTTCCATCAGCCGCTGCATCCTTACAGCCGTGCGCTCGTCTCCGCCGTGCCGCGAAAGGGTCGGTCGGCGCGCGAGCGCATCATCCTGGCCGGCGATCCGCCGAACCCGGTCAATGTTCCGCCCGGCTGTCCCTTCCATACCCGCTGCCCGCAGGTGAAGCCCGTCTGTCGCATCGAGCGACCGGAACTCATGTCGGAAGGCGGGCGGGCGGTTGCCTGCCATCTTGTCAACAATCCGTCGACCGCCGGCGTAGCGGTTGCCAATGGGGAGGCTGCCTGATGTTGCAATTCGTCTCGACGCGTTTCCTGCGCGCCCTGGTGACGCTGTTCATCATCGTCACCTTCGCCTTTATCGTCCTCCGGCTTGCGGGCGACCCGGCCGAACGCTTCTTCGATCCGGCTACGCCGCAGGAAGTGGTCAATGCCTTCCGTCACGAATGGGGACTCGATCAGCCGATCTGGGTGCAGTTCTATCGCTATATCATCGCGGTCCTTCACGGCGACCTCGGCAATTCCATGCGCGAGAACCGGCCGGCAATGGAAACCGTACTGGCCCGGCTGCCGGCGACGCTGTGGATCATGGTGCCGACGCTGTTCCTCAAGACGATCATCGGCGTTGCTGCCGGCATGACCGCGGCGCTCTACCGCAACTCGACTTTCGACAGGCTGATCATGTCGGCCTCCGTTTTCGGCTTCACCGTGCCTGCCTTCGTCCTGGCCCTGGTTCTGGCGCTGATCTTCGCGGTGCAGCTCCGCTGGCTACCCTCCGGCGGCTATGCGACGCCCTACCATATGATCCTGCCGATCGCGACGCTGAGCATCGCGGGAGCGGCGACAGTCGCACGCTATACCCGCTCTTCCATGGTGGAAGTGCTCGGACGGCCTTTCGTGCGCACCGCCGCCGCCAAGGGCGTCCGCTCGAGACAGGTGGTGACGCGGCATGTTCTGCCGAATGCGGCGATACCGATCGTAACCGTCTTCGGTTTCATGCTGGGCAATGTTGTGGGCGGGGCAGTCGTCGTAGAGAGCGTTTTCTCCTGGCCCGGCATCGGCCGGCTGCTGGTCTCTTCGGTGCAGTCACGCGATCTGGCGGTGGTGCAGGTCATCCTGCTTCTGATCGGCGTGATGATGGTCTTCTCCAATCTCTTCATCGACCTTCTCTACGGTCTGATTGACCCGCGCATGCGCGGCGGCAAAACACAGGCGGCGTGACATGGCCATCGAACAGGACGGACTTTCGACCGATGGCAGTGTGTTCACCGAAAAAAGCGGATTGCAGGCCTTTCTGCAGGACTGGCCGCCCATGGTCATCCTGGCGATTGCCTGGCTGGCGCTGATGGTCTTCATCGCCATCTTCGCGCCGCTTCTGACGCCCTATGATTTCATGGCCGTGGACGTGCTGGCGCGGCTCAAACCTCCGGTCTTTTTTGGTGGCACCTTCAACCATGTTCTCGGCACCGATCAGCTCGGCCGCGATGTGTTGTCGAGGGCGATCGCCTCGATCCGTGTTTCGATCACGATCGCGCTGTGCGCCACGCTCATTTCGACAATCGTCGGCGTGACGCTCGGCTTCATCGCCGCCTATTTCCGCGGCTGGGTCGACCAGGTCATCCTGACGATCGTGGATGCACAGCTTGCCATGCCCTTCATGATCATCGCGATCGCCGTGCTCGCCTTCCTCGGCAATTCGCTGCCGATCTTTGTCATGCTGCTCGGTCTCTACGGCTGGGAACAGGTGACGCGCATCGCGCGCGGTCTCGCCATTTCCGCGAATACACAAGGCTATGCGGCGGCTGCGCGCGAGATCGGCGCATCACCCGAGCGCATCTATCTGCGCCATATCCTGCCGAACATTTCCGCGACGATCGTGATTGCCATGACGCTCAATGTTCCCGGCGTCATCCTCCTGGAATCGAGCCTGTCCTTCCTCGGCATCGGCCTGCAGCCCCCGCAGACCAGCCTTGGCAACATGGTGGGTTACGGCCGCGACTATGTCCAGTCGGCGCCGTGGATCATGCTGATGCCCTCAGCGGTGATCGTCGTCACAACACTGTCAGTCTCGATCATGGGCGACTGGCTGCGCGACCGGATCGACCCGACTGTGAAGTGAGGGAGGTCGGAAGGCATCCAAGTGGGATGAAAACGATATGAATACCCGTGGGCTACGGCCATACTCGAAAACGGCGAAGTGGTCCCTCTTTTCCGTCAGACCGTCATGCAACGGTCATCTGCCTCCGCTAGTAGCTGCACACCAACGGGCACATGGCGCGCTTGCAGTAGAAGAGACCGCGGTGTCTTCCTGCAGTCGCCGATCGTCGAAAATTCCAAAACATGATCCGCGCGTGCCCCGGGTATGCGCGGATGAGTCGATTTGTCTAGCTGACGAATGGTCCGTCTGTTTGCCGACGGACCCCTTCGCCGTCCCAAGCAGGAGCGACCAACATGCGCGGCAGCATCACGCTCGAAGAACTAACCGTTTCCTTCAACGGCGTCAGGGTTCTCCACGGAATCGATCTGGCGATTGGTCGGGGCGAGACCCTCGGCCTCGTGGGCGAATCCGGGTCGGGAAAATCGGTGACCTGGCTTGCAGCGCTAGGCCTCCTGCCTCCCAAGGCAAAAGTCTCCGGCCGGGTCATGCTGAATGACCGGAATCTTCTCGACATGCCCGACTCCAAGCTCACCGGTATCCGCGGTGGGCGCATCGCGATGATCTTCCAGGATCCCGTCAGCGCGCTAAATCCGATGCTGACAGTGAAACGCCAGATCGGCGAAACGCTCGCCTTGCATCGCGGCCTGTCCGGTGCCGCGATCAAGGCGGAAGCAAAGCGGCTGCTCGATCTCGTCGGCATTCCCGATGCCGAGCGGCGACTCAATGCCTATCCGCATGAATTTTCCGGCGGCCAGAACCAGAGGGTGATGATTGCCATGGCACTTGCCGGACAACCGGATCTGCTGGTCGCCGACGAGCCGACGACAGCGCTCGATGTGACTATCCAGGCGCAGATCCTCGATCTCCTGGCGCTGACCCAACGCGAAACCGGAATGGCGCTCGTCCTTATCAGCCACGATCTCGGAGTCGTATCGCAGGTATGTGATCGGGTGGCGGTGATGTATGCCGGCCGCATCGTCGAAGAGGCACCGGTGGAACGCCTTTTCGAGCACCCGGCGCATCCCTATAGCCAAGGCCTCATGGGATCCTTGCCCGCCATCGATGGGCCGCGACGACGGCTCACGGCGATCGGCGGAACCGTGCCGGACGCGAGCAGTCTGCCGGCCGGCTGTTCCTTTGCCCCGCGCTGTGCATTTGCAGAGACGCAATGCCATGAACAGATTCCGCTGCTTGCCGGCATCGGCCGTGACCATAGTGTCGCTTGCCTGGTAAGCGAGGCGCAACCGCCCGCAGCGATCCATTATTCCAGGCAGAAAGAACAGCGGATCGAAGCATGAGTGCACCGCTTTTACACGCAAGGAATATCGCGCGCAGCTATGAGCTTAATCGGCATATCTGGGGCAACGCTTCCGTCGTCCATGCCGTTTCGGATGTGACGCTTTCGGTCGGCCGCAACGAGACGCTCGGCATCGTCGGGGAATCGGGCTCCGGCAAATCGACGACGGGACGGCTCCTCCTCGGGCTCGAGCCGCCGACGCGTGGCGCGATCTCTTTTGACGGCAGGCCGCTTCCCGTCATCGGCTCGCCCGAATGGCGGAAATCACGGATGCGCATGCAGATGATCTATCAGGATCCGCTGGCCGCGCTCGACCGTAGACTGCCGATTGCGAAGCAGATGCGGGAGCCGCTGGACATCCATCAAGCCGGCAGCCTGCGGGAGCGCGACGCCCGCGTCAGCGAACTGCTGCGCGCCGTCGGCCTGTCCGATGCGGTTGCCCGCCGCTATCCGCACGAACTCTCCGGCGGGCAGCGCCAACGCGTGGTACTGGCGCGGGCGCTGGTCACCCGTCCGGACCTGCTGGTCTGCGATGAACCGGTCTCCGCACTCGATGTCTCGATCCAGGCTCAGGTCGTCAATCTCTTGTCCGATCTGCAGGCCGAATTGGGACTGGCGATGATCTTCATCAGTCACGACCTTCGCGTTGTTCGTCAGGTCAGCCATCGGATCGCCGTCATGTATCTGGGACGCATTGTCGAGGAAGGAGAAGCGGACGATCTCTTTGCTCGCCCGGCTCATCCCTACACGCGTGCACTCGTTTCGGCGGCTCCGGTTCCCGGCACGAAGCTTGGCGGACGCATCATGCTGCGGGGTGAGCCACCCAATCCGGCAAATCAACCGAGTGGCTGTGCATTTCATCCGCGCTGCTCCGCCGCAGTCGCCCGCTGCAAAAGCGAGATGCCGGTGCTTGCCGAGCTTGGCGGCGGTCGGAAGGTTTCCTGCCATCTGGCCGGTTCGCCCTCGGAAAACCAGGCGGACCCGTCGCCCGCCCGAACGCGCGCGCCTTTGAATCCTGTCAGAGCAGCCAGCGAGGACGTTGCGTAAGATGAAGATGTCGAGCCTGAAGGCGATAGGCTTTCGCGCCGTCCGCTCCTTGGTCACGCTGCTTTTCTGCGTCACTCTGGTCTTCGTGATCCTGCGCGCAGCCGGCGACCCCTCCGAAGAGCTGCTGCCCCCGGAAACACCGCCGGACATACGCCAGGAATACCGGGTGCAGTGGGGACTCGATCGGCCGATTGTCGTCCAGTATCTCAACTTCCTCGGCCGCGTTGCCCGCGGCGATCTCGGTGAATCTTTCGCCAGCGATCTACCGGCAACGGAATTGGTCATGCAAGCGATACCGAAGACCATTCTCCTCGGCGGCTCGGCCTTTTTGCTTGCTACACTGATCGGGATGTCGCTCGGCGTCACAGCCGCTCTTCGCCACGGAACCGCCGTCGACCGATCGTTGATAGCGGCCGCCGTGCTCGGTTATTCCATGCCGGTCTTCTTCCTCGGCATCCTGCTGATCCTGGTATTCGCGTTGCAGCTTCGTGTCCTCCCATCCTCCGGTTCGTCGAGCCCAGTCCACCTGATCCTGCCTACCATCACTCTGGCGCTGCCGCTTGCCGGCCGGGTCGCCCGTTTTGCCAGAACCGCTACGCTGGAAGTGATGGGAAAACCGTTCATCCGCACGGCCCGCGCGAAAGGGCTGAGCCAGCTTGCGGTGATCCTCGGCCATGCATTGCCGAATGCCATGGTGCCGCTCCTGATGTTCTTCGGTATCGAGATCGGCCTTATTCTCTCGGGCGCGGTCGTCACCGAAACCATCTTTGCCTGGCCGGGGCTCGGGCGCCTGCTGGTCGATTCCGTCAACATGCGTGACCTACCCGTCGTCCAGGCAGTCATCCTGATGATCACGCTGATCATCGTCCTTTCCAATCTTTTCGTCGATATTCTGCATGCGCTGCTGGACCCGAAGGTCTCTCTCGCGCGGACATTGGGAGGTACCGGATGAGCAGCGCATCGGAACAGGTCGACATCCGCTCGACACTGCGGCTCTGGGGTGCGTCGCCCGTCATCGTGCTTTGCATCGGCTGGCTCCTGGCCATGATCCTCATCGCCATATTCGCGGATTTGCTGGCGCCAATCCATTATACGACGCAGGATCTGACCGCCCGCTTCCGGCCTCCGGCTTTCATGACCGGCGGCAGCGCGGATCACCTGCTCGGCACGGATCATCTCGGCCGCGACGTGCTGAGCCGGATGATCTATGCCCTGCGGACATCCATCCTGATCGCAACCCTCGGCACGCTGATCGGCGCAGTCATGGGAACGCTGATGGGACTTGCCGCAGCGCGATTCCGAGGGATCGTGGACATGGTCGCGATGATGCTCTGTGACGTGCAAACGGCGCTTCCCTCGCTTTTCATCGCCATCGCCTTTCTCGCCTTCTTCGGCAACAACATCGTGCTCTTCATCATCCTGGTGAGCTTCGAGGGATGGGAGCGCTATGCGCGCCTTGCGCGCGGGCTGGTGCTTTCGGAGCAAACTGCGGATTACATCCGTGCCGTGGAGGCATTCGGCGCCGGAACGGGGAGAGTCGTGTTCCAGCACCTACTGCCGAATATCGCCGCGTCGCTCGTCGTGCAGGCGACGCTCAACTTCCCGGGTACGATCCTGCTCGAAACCTCGCTGTCCTTCCTCGGTCTCGGCGTCCAGCCTCCCGATACGTCGCTCGGCCTCATGCTCGGCGAGGGCCGTCGCTATCTGCTCAACGCATGGTGGATCGCAGTTCTGCCCGGCATCATCATCTTCCTCACAACACTGGCCATGAGCCTATTCGGCGACTGGCTGCGGGATCGCCTCGATCCCACCATCGACAAAGAGGGCTAATTGAAAGGTATGGCGCTGCGCACGACAATCTGGACCGGATACCCTGCTCGTTCGCCTCTTGTTGGCGCCCATCGCGGGGCGAGCGCCGTCGCGCCAGAAAACACCCTCGAGGCTTTCGAGGCGGCGATTGCGGCAGGGGCGGATTTCATCGAAACCGATTTACGTCTCAGCCGGGATGGTATTCCGGTCGCTTTTCATGATGCGGACCTGAAACGTCTTTGCGGCGATCCGCGAAAGGTTGCCGAGCTCGACATGGACGAGCTGCGCAGCCTTCGTTCCGGCATCGTCGCAATGACGGACGCTATTGATATGATCGGCGGACGCGCTTCCATCCTGCTGGATACGAAGCTTCATGAACAGGTAGCGCTGGAACGATGCATCGCAGCTCTGGAATCGAGGACAGCTGACGGGCGGATTGCTTTCGGTGTGCGATCGCTCGACGCATTCGACGTCGTCCACACCCATCTTCCACAATGTCCGACTCTCGGGCTGTTTTCCAACATCGGGGACTATCCGGCGCTCGCACTTCGCGGGGGGACCTGGGCCCGCCTCTGGGAGGCGGACGCTTCCGCAGACAATCTCGCGAACTTGCGACGGCTCGGTTTGAAAACGGTGATCATGACCGGCGATCCGATGGATGGCAGCGTCGGGCTCATCAAGGCGGATGCCTTGGCGGAGCTCTGCTTCAACGGTCCCGACGCAGTGATGGTCAATGATCCTTCACTTGCGGTTGAGGTCATTGGACAGGCGACGCAACCTGTCTGAAAACGGTCATTTAAAGTTCATTTTGGGGTCACCGCCCTGTTATGAAGCCCGCCTAACAGGGGGCCACCATCCGGATTTCGCCAATATATTCCAGGAACGTTGGAGCACTCCATGTATTCGATCAAGCGTCGTCATTTCATGCAAGGGGCGGCAGTCACCCCATTCATCCTCAATGCTCCATTTGCCTTTGCCGCGGACGGGGAGCGCCCCGACTTCACGGTGGCCGTTGCGGCTTTGCCCGCAACGCTGGAACCGGCGCGGGAGCTCTCAAATGTCGGCACGCGTGTAACTTATTCGATCTTCGACACACTGATCCGCCGAGACTTCCTGGGTTCTCCAGATGGCGGTGGTTCCGAACTGAAGCCACATCTGGCCACCTCATGGGAGCGCAAGAGCCCGTCCGAGCTCATCGTTACGCTGCGCCAGGGCGTAAAGTTCCATAATGGCGACGAGCTGACGGCCGATGACGTGGCCTATACATTCCGCGATGGTCGCCTGCGTGGCGAAAAGGCTCAGATTCCCGGCGGTAAAGCCTATTTCAGCATCCTTTCCGATGTGAAAGCTGTCGATAAATACACTGTTCGCTTCACGACGCGTGTCCCGGATGTCCTGCTTGAGCAGCGCCTCGCCTCCTGGTGTGCCTGGATCGTCAACAAGCGTGCCTATGAAGAAATGGGCTTCGAAGGCTATTCACGTGCGCCGGTTGCCACAGGTCCCTACAAGGTCGTCTCGCACAACCAGAGTGATGCCACGGTTCTCGAGGCTTTCGACGACTACTTCCTCGGCAAACCGACTGCGAAGCGGGTTACCTTCCGGGCGGTTCCGGAGCTTGCCGCCCGCGTCGCCGGCCTCGTCTCCGGTGAATTCGACCTCATCACCAACATTCCCCCGGATCAAGAAGCTGTCGTCGGCGCCTATCAAGATATTGACGTGCGTTCGGTCGTTCTGGCCAATTCGCATGTCCTGGTCTTCGATACCCGCGATCCCGTTCTCGCCGACAAGCGTGTGCGCCAGGCGCTAGCCAGCGCCATCGATCGCCAGAAGCTGGTCGACACGCTCTGGCTCGGCAATGCGAAGGTTCCAGCCAGCCACAACTATCCGGAATATGGCCAGATGTATGTCGAAGGCCGCAAGCTGCCTTACGATCCGGAGAGGTCGAAGGCCCTTCTCAAGGAAGCCGGTTATAACGGCCAGAAGATCACCTACCGCACCCAGGCCGGCTACTATACCAACGCTTTGGAGGCGGCCCAGATTCTCATCGAGATGTGGAAGGCCGTAGGCATCAACGCAGAGCTTCAGGTGGTCGAGGGTGCGGCGCTGCGCGGCCCGGGATCGCAGGTTTTCAACTGGTCGAATTCCACCCGTCTGCCCGATCCGCTTGGTGCCCTCTGGGTTGCCTGGGGCCCGGCAGGCGAGATCCAGACCGCTGGCATCTGGGAGGCGGCGTCGGCCAAGGCATTTGATGATGCCGGCCGCGCGCTGGAGGCCGAGACCGATCCGGCCAAGCGCAAGGAACTCTTCGTGAAGATGCTCGATCAGTGGGAAGAGGAAACTCCGGGCACCATCCTCTATCAACCTTCCGAAGCCTATGCCATCAAGCGCTCGATCAGCTGGCGCCCGACCACGTTCTATTTCATGGACCTGCGGCCGGACAATCTCCGGTTTACGCAGTCCTGAGGTGAGCGGCATCTGGCGTCAGATAGGCTTCCATGAGCAAACGCCGCACACCATCGCGGTCAACGGAAGTGGCGATCGACTGATCAGGTGCATCGTCCCAATCGCCCGGCGGATGGAAAGTCGATCGGTCCTTCATAATGGTCTGGCCGATTGCTATCCCGTCGGTAGCGACCCTGATCGGTCCTTTTCGAGTCTCGAATAGCGAGCGATCAAGGACAAAGGCCATCGCCGTTGAATCGTGGACGTAGAAGCCGTCGAGCCCGAATCGCCGATGATAGGTCATATAGTGTCGCGATATCTCGGCGATGAACCGGCCGGCATCGCCGCCGTCGCGGGCCAATATCTCGATATCTGCAGGTCGCATGATCACCTGCCGGGTCACATCAAGTCCGACAGCCGTCACCGGCCAGGACGCAGCGAACACCAAGTCGGCGGCATGCGGATCGCCTATGATGTTGGCCTCCGCCACAGGGGTGACGTTGCCGTTGGGACCGGCAAGGCCGAACGCCCCTCCCATGATCACCACTTCCTTCACTCGCTTCGCAATCGTCGGGTCTTCCGAAAGTGCCAAGGCGAGGTTGGTCAGTCGACCCACGGCGAGCAACGTGACCTCATGCGGAAAGGCATGCACCTGGTCGATGATGAAGCGATGGGCCGGACGCGGATCAAGCGGGGGAAGGTCGTTTTCGTCGATCGGCACATCGCCCAGACCGTTGATCCCATGCACATGGATCGGCGGCGGAGAGGCGCTGAGTCCCAGGGCACGATCCGCTCCACGGGCAATTGGTGCGGCAATGGAAAAACGACGCTTCAGGTAGCGCGCATTGCGGGTGACCGTATCGATGTTGCCATTGCCGAACACTGTGGTGATGCCGAGCAGCTCAATGTTACGGCACGCGTTGAGAAACAGCAGTGCCGTCGCGTCGTCGATGCCGGGGTCAGTGTCAAAGATGATCTTGGGCGACATGTCGTCGTCCTAAGCCAGATCGGCAATCAACGATGGAAAGAAATGAGGCTTGCCGGCCGCTTGTTTCCTCGCATCCCAGCCAGCCAGGATCACGACAGCGCGGCTCGCGACGGCGCAACAGCGCTTGATAGAGTCCGCCGAATCCGCGCGCTTGCGCGTGATGCGGTTTGCTCCCACTGAGCAGATCATGCCTCCCCGGAAGCCGAAGAGCTGAGCCAGCGTAAAGATCGTTGCTGCTTCCATCTCGAAATTGGCAACCTTGGACCGCTGCAGGTCCTCCAGAACGTGGTCCATCTTCGACTGCCAGAAACCTCCGGGCATAGGATTGACTTCGCCGGCGTAGAAACTGTCCACGCTGGCTGCCAGACCCAGATGGTATTTTTCGCCCATCTCTTCCGCTGCCTGGATCAGCGCCATAAGGACTTCGTGATTGGCGACAGCCGGGTAGGACCTGTCGACATAGGCATCCACCGTGCCCGTCAGACGCAATGCGCCGGTCGAGATTACGAGGTCGCCGGGCTCGATTTCCGGCTGCAAAGCCGCGCAAGAGCCGACGCGAATGAAGGTGTCGGCGCCGCAGTTCGACAGTTCCACGACCGCAATGTCCGTCGAAGGGCCGCCAACGCCGTGGGAACATGCGGTGATATCCACGCCGTCGAGCGTGCCGCGAGCAGTCCGATATTCACGAAAATGCGCAACCTCCTCATAGGTATCCCAACTGCTTCCCACGACGGGGACGCGTCCCGGATCTCCCGGTGTCAGCACGTAACGCGAGACGTCGCCCGGTTTGATCTTCAGGTGCATCTGAACCCCGTCCGGATGGATGGGCGTGTGCTGAACGTTCATGGCCGTGTTTCCTCTTGAAACCTTATTTGTGGGGAACGAAGTCGGTGGAGTAGAGCGTCTCCACATCGACATCTGTCGTGAGGCCGCCGAACTCCATGAGCGTCGCCTTCGTCTCGCGAATGACATCACCATCGAAGGCGCACGCGCCGCTGGCTTTGGTAAAGTCCGTGTAGACGTAGCTTTCCTGAAGTTTGAGCTGCTCGGCCTGCTGTTTCGGATCGAGCTGATTGTTGAGTTCCAGGACGGCTGTCACCGTCTCCTTCTGATGGGCGAAGGCGTAGTCGTATCCCTTCTGCGTCGCCGCCACGAACCGCTTCACGAGATCGGGATTTTCATCGACGATCTTCCGGGTCGTGAAGATGACTTCGGCATAGGTCTGCACGCCGTAGTCGGAGGGCAGGAGCACTGAGGTTTTTTGGCCCTGTAGATCGAGTGCGACGGCCTCGTTGATGGCAAAGCCGGTTTTTGCATCCACTGAACCGTTGAGCAGCAGTTCGGTGCTGGGCGAGACCACAAGCTGAACCTGGTCGAGGGCAACACCTGCCTTTGCCAGCATTGCCCGTGTGAGGACCCATGGCCCTCCCTCGTTATACGCGAGCTTTTTGCCGACGAGATCCTTCGGCTTCTCGATGGTTTCCGATGCCAGCGAGATCACGCCGCCCGGATGACGTTGGAAACAGGCGCCCACCATGACAAGGTCCATGCCGTTCGCTGCGCCCAGGATGATCTGGCTGACGTCGTTGGTCCCGAAGGTATTGGCACCAGAGGCCACCAGTGCCGTCGAATTGAGATTCGGCCCCCCAGCCATGATCTCGACGTTTAGTCCTGCCTGTTCATAAAAGCCCTGCTTCTTTGCCATCACGTAGCCTGCCGACTGGACGTTGAGGAGCCACGGAAGGCGCAGCGAGATCTCATCGGCGGAAGAGGCAGGTACTGCCCTCGACAGGCAGGCCGCCGATAGGAATACGAGGGCAAGCAGGGTCTTGAAGCCAGCTGTCATGACGGGTTTCTCCGGAAAGGGTTGATCAAACATCGGCGGTGGCCTCCGGCCAGAAGAGGCAGAGTTTTTCGACGGCGACGACGAGATAGAACATGAGGATGGTGGCAACCGAAGAGACGACGATTGCGGAAAAGAGCATCGCGGAATCCTGCTGATAGCCGGCGGTGACGATAACCGTGCCGATCCCGAGATTGGCTCCCGTGAATTCGGCGACGATCGCTCCAATGACAGCCATGCTGGAGCTGATCTTGGCGGCTGCGAAGATGTAGGGCAGGGCGGCGTAAAGCCTGGCGTGACGGAACGTCTGGCTGCGCGAGGCCCCGATGATCGTCATGAATTCGAGCGACTGGCGATCGATGGTGCGAAAACCCTTCGTGGCATTCACGAGTGTCGGAAAGAAGCAGACGATCGCAGCGATGGCGACCTTCGGCGCCAGGCCGAAACCCAGCCAGATGGTGAGCAGCGGCGCAATCGCAAGGATGGGGATTGTCTTGAGCGTGATTGCCCAAGGGAAAAGCGCGCGTTCTGCAATACGCGAGTAGAGGAAAAGAACAGCCAGAAGAACGGCAAAGGCCGTGCCGATCGCAAAGCCGAGAAAGGCGGCCGTCATTGTCGATATCAGATTATCGAGCAGCATTCCGTGCACGGCGTACATCTTGCCGACAATCGCGCTCGGTGCGGGCAAAAGGTATCCGGGAATCTGGAACAGGCGCACTGCTGCTTCCCAGAGGCAGGCAACGGCCAGAAACAATGCAAGAGAGGGGCCGAGTTCCGCAGCACGCCGAAACGCGCCGGAACGGCTGCGAGAGCCGGGTGTCGTCTTGTCATTGCTCATGAAGCAGCGTCTCCAGTTGCTGGATCTGGCGAGCATAATTGGCGCTCGCCCGGATCGCGGGATCGGCTACACGCGGTTCGATCACGGGCACGACCGCCCTTATGCGGCCCGGACGTGGTGCCATCACGACGATCTGGTCGGAGAGGTACAGCGCTTCGGAAAGGGAATGCGTGACGAACAGCACCGTCAGGCTGCGCGATTTCCAGATGTTGATGAGCTCGTCATGCATCTCGCGACGTGTGAAATCGTCGAGCGCACCGAAGGGCTCGTCCATAAGCAGGAACTCCGGCTCGTAGGATAGAGCTCGGGCGATCGCGACCCTCTGGCGCATTCCACCGGAAAGCTGGGCCGGATAGTGATCCTCAAATCCATCGAGACGGACCAGACCGAGAAGCTCGCGGGCTCTTTCGCGCCGCTTGGACGTCGACTTCATCCCCATGATCTCAAGCGGCAATTCCACGTTCTGGAGCGCGGTTTTCCAGGGGAAGAGACACGCCTCCTGAAACACGAAGCCAAACTTGCGCCGACGCTGGTAATCTTCGCTGCTCATCCCGTTGATGCGGACGTTACCCCTCGATGGCGCGATGAGATTGCTGATGATGCGCAGGAGCGTGGATTTTCCGCATCCGCTACGGCCAACGACCGAAACGAACTGGTCGCGGGGGATGGTCAGGCTGATATCTTCCAGCACATCAACCTGGCGGCCATTGCCGGGAAAGGACATGGATACGTTGCTGATTTCTATGGCCGCGGGCATCGTTTTCGCAACCTCAGCGGCGCTTGGCGATAAAGCGAAGTCGCCGCCTCCTACTGCCAAAGGTGATGCTATCATCCTGTTCCCCATGTGGAAGCCGGCAAGGATAAGAACGGCAAGGCGGCATTCCGGCATCGCCTGACGGTGCTCTAGCGGCACTTTCGTTCAAGCATCGGAATAGAAGCATCATCAAAAGCGTTGCACCAGCAGTAAATTTCGCGCTTACTGCACGAATTATTGGATCGCTTCGGGGTGTAAGCGATGGCCCTTTTACGCACGGCATTACTTCATTTCGACACTGCCATTCGGCATGGCTCAATCAGAAAGGCTGCCGAAAGCCTGCATGTGGCGTCCTCGGCGATCAATCGCCAACTCCTCCTGCTCGAGGAAGAACTCGGTATCGAATTGTTCGAGCGGTTGCCGCGTGGCATACGACCGACGGCGGCGGGAGAAGTGCTGCTCGGACATATCAGACGCTGGAACCGCGAAAGTGCACTGCTGAAGCAGGAGATCGGCAGCCTGCGCGGCGGGGTTCGAGGTACGATCAGAATTGCGGCCGCGGAGACTTTCACCGAACATGTGCTTCCAGGCGCAATGACGAAACTGCATCAGCGCTTTCCGCACGTCGACTACACGATCATCTCCGGTGACAATCAGCGCATCACCAATGAGCTGTTGGCGAAGGATGCCGATGTGGTGCTGGCCTACGACGTCAGCGACAATGTCAGGGCCGAGACTGTTTACACGGTGAGCGAGCCGATCGGTGTCATCATGACGCAAGACCATCCGCTCGCACGGCGATCGGTCGTCTCCTTATCCGATTGCGCCGATTATCCGCTGATCGCTCCGGGGCGGGATTGGCTTTCCCACAGCGGGCTCAACGTCCTGTTCCAGGGCAATTATCCCCTTGGCCAAGTGATCGCTCACGCCGAGCGTCCCGGCATATTGAAGGCGCTCGTGCGCGCTGGCCTCGGCATTGCATTTCTTACCTCGCTTGGCGTCGAGAAGGAAGTCAGCGAAGGGGCGTTGGCCTGGGTTCCGCTTTCCGAGGGAACGATCGAGCCTGCCCGGATCTCCATGCTCATACCGGGGGGACGCGTCCATCCCAGCTATCTGGCGGCATTTATCGAAGTCCTTAAGAACGAGTTCATGGATTATGTAACCGTCAACAGGCGCTCGGCCGCGCCGACCGTCGCGTCCGATACACGCTGATTGAAGTCTCCGAAGCCGGCCGTCCCTGGAAGGTCTGCCCTAACTAGGCAGGTCGACGGCACATGCGCAACGCACCTCCTGAACCGTGGCAGGTGCTCTCAAGTTGAATAGGCCGGAGAGCCCGCGTTCTACTCTCGACGCCCGGATTGCATCCTTGATGGCAAAGAAAACCGAATTCGCAAGCACCAGGGGCGGCTCGCCGACTTCCTTGGCGGAGAAGATCCCCTGATCGTCCGGTGGGATGTTGACGACCGATGGATCGTTTCGCGGAAACAGCGACACATTGAATTCGAGCGGAATCGTGACCTGAGCAGGGATCTTATATCGCCATGTGTTGGTCGTATTGAGTTGCCCCTTCTCGTTTCCTGCATTGGTTTCAGGCTGATAGACGAGATCTTCGGTCATGAGGAAGCCTATGCCCTGGACAAAGGCGCCCTCGACTTGCCCGACATCGAGCGCAGGATTCAGGCTCCAGCCAACATCGTAAACGACATCGGAACTCAATATCTTGGTCTCACCGGTGAGGATGTCGACCTCGACAACCGAACAGGCTGCCGAGTAGGTGAACCCCACGAACTGGTTCTGCACATCTGTGACCGTTGGGACGTTCGCCCGGGTGATGCCTGGGATATTCGGCTGATCTCCGGCCTGCTTGAAGGTCAGGACCGGCATATCGAAGTCGCCGTGCTCGATATTGGCGTTGAACGTCGCGGTCAGCGGCAGTCGCTGTACATAGGCGTAATTAACCAGGTTTTGCCAGATCAAGGCTGTGTTGTTGTTGATGGTGACTTCCGTGTTCCAGCCGGCCTCGCCATAGTTCCAGAAGTCAAACCCGTGCGCTTGACACCAGTCATTTCCATTGTCTTTGAGCAGCCTATAGCCGAATTCGGTCAGCTCTTGCCGAAGCTGCTCGCAGGTGCGTTTGACCGCCTCCGCACTATAGGGCGTTCCCGTCGAGGCGCCGGTGCTGCTGGTGTTGGGAGTCGTATCCGTTTGCGGACTTTCCACATGGATGAGCGACTGTGGAATATTGAGCACATACGCAGCCACCTGCCTGGCCTGGGTCAACAAGCCCTGGCCCATGTCGACGCCGCCCTGATGAATGACCAGCGAGCCGTCCGACTGGTTGACGACGACGATCGCGGGGGATTGCTTCAATTGCTCGAAATTGTATCCCGACCCGTATTTGACGGGAATGAGCGCAATGCCTCGCTTCCTCCATTTGTTCTGCGCATTGTAGGCTTGGACGTCCATAAGCTTATATTCGAACTGACATTTTGCCTTCAGGTAGTTCCAGACCTCCAGCATGTAACAGGCAGTCAGGGTTTGGCCGTAAGGAGTGACTTCACCCCGCTGGTAAAAATTCTTCTCCCGTAAATCCTCTGGGCGAAGGCCAAGCGCGGTCGCGGCATCGTCTATCAGGTTCTCAAGGATATTGGTCGCCTGAACGTCCCCGAATGCTCTCATCGCCGTATTTGGCGGCGTATTGGTCCTGCAAGCATCGATCTGGCTCTCGAAGTTGTCGATCATATAAGCGTTATCGATGCGGGTCTGGATGCAGTTCGTGACCACGAAGGAACAGTCATAATATGCGCCACCGTCTGCCCAGAGAGTCAGATGCGTGCCCTTAATCCTCCCCCTGTCTTCCGGACGCGCCGAGCCGTCATCGACGGCTATCTGTCCCACTCCATAAAGGGCGTGCCGTTTGCCGATCATCGTCATATCGCTGTCGCGAGCCATCGCCAGCCGAACGGGCGCATCCATCACTGCCGCGGCCACGGCCGTCGGCCCCGTCGTGAAACGCGCCTGCTCGGTTTTTCCGCCAAAGGCGCCACCCAGCAATCGCGTCTGGATCTTGACCTTGTTGTATTGTCGTCCCAGTGCCGAGGCGACTGTCTGATGCATCTCCATCGGACTCTGGGTCGATGAGTTGACGATGATCCTTCCTTCGTCCGCCGGAATTGCCAGGCAGGCTTGCGTTTCCATGTAGAAGTGCGCTTGACCGCCGGTTTTCTGGTTATTCACCACCCGAATGCAATTCGCTCCGTCGACAGGCACGTTGTCTGTCGTCACTGGTTCTGCGTCGAAGTCGCTCGGGATGGCTGGCTGGGAGGCCATCCAATCAAATCGGCTGCGCAGGCGGGTCACCTTCCAAATGTGGCAGAGATACGCTGCTGTGGATGGAGTGTCCGGGAAGATACTCTCCTTTGTGATGGCGTCCTCAATCGTCAAGATCGGTTCTTGCCAGTTCGCATCCCAATTGATCGGCTGATAGCCGAGGCAATGTTCGGAAACATAGTCGGCAATCAGGTTGGCATCCTCCTCGGTATCGGCAAGCACCATTGCGATCGCCTGCCCGAAATAAAGAACGGAGCCTTCGGCAAACATGGGTTGATCGCCGCCCATGCCTTGGAAATTGGCAGGCCGGACCGGTACGTCCTCGCATGTCAGCAGTCGGCGGAAGTGCGGGAACATGTCCGCCAGCTTGTCGTTGAGATCACCGGGTTGAATCCCGTAGCCTTCCCACTGGAATGAAAACCGGGCCAGGGCATTGCGGCTCTGCACAAAAGCGGCATGCAAGGTTCCTTGGGGATAGGCGAGTTCGTGGGTATAGTGTGTGCGGCCCGAGCACTGCTCCAGAGCCGTCGTTTTGACATATGGCTGACCGACTGGCGCCTTGAAATTCTGCGCCGTGTAATCCTGGCGGCCATCGCTGACCGGCCAGGTTCCCCAGGTCATTTCTCCGGCGGAATTGGCGTTGACCGGCATGGCGAAGCCCAGTTTTACAAAGACCGCAACTCCCGCCTTGTAAAGCATCGCGACGGCAAGGTTCGCCTTGTACTCGTCGGTGAAACCTTCCCATGGAGCCTCGCTCCTTCGAGCTGCGGAATCCGCCAGAGCTTGCGTTACGTCTGCCTTGAGTTGCGCGCAGGCGGACAGCAGGTTTTCATACGAGAAGATACTGCCAGTCGAAAACGAGTTCTCAATGGCCGATGCCCTCCAATACGAGGCATTGATCCCTCCGAATATAATCTTGGAAGGGCTATCCAAAGTCCCCGATTGGGTATCGACATCGAATGAAATGAACGAATTCACGATCGAATGCGAATTCACCTCCCGCAGCGCCGCCTTCTGGGCAAAGGAGTGATAGCGCTCATAAAGATCCGTGATGGAAGTACGGGCGGGAGTGATCTGAAAGCTGACGACTACAATTCTGCTCGGGAACGTGGGATCAGTCTGGATCTTGGCAAGCAGCGTATCGACCTGCTCGGTCGACTGCTGTCCAGGTACTCTATTGACGAGATCCAGTTCGTAATAGGTGATCGTCATGTTTGTGCCGATCAGGGCAAGCGTCAGGTCAGACGGGAACGGTTCGCCGCTGCCGTTCGCGATGTGGTGGAGCCAAAGCATGAAGTTTCCGCCGATCGAAGCGGCATTCCGCACGATCCGTCCAGCCGTTCGTTTCGCCATGTACAGGATGGCGGCAAAATCGGGAGAGTCATCGTCGAGGTTGGTGATAAATTCGATGAGCTCACTGTAGGTGGTGGCGGCGGGAAGCGTGTAATCAAGCTGGTCGTGAAATGCCGGGCTGGGTTTGCCTTGCAGTTCCTGCACGTATCGCAGGTCGATAAAGGCATCGACGGTTTCGAATTCGGTCTTGTAGACCCCGTAGGACGTTCCGCCGTGAATGAAACGGAATGTCTTGCCGCTATTCGTAAGGTCGGCCGCGTCCGCTGCCAGTTCATCCATGTTCGATGGTGTAAACCATTGCACCGACCCCGGGACATCTAGAGGTTCCACCGGAAATGGCGAGGCCGGTGCGTCGATTTTGACCGGTGTACCTTTCGGAATATCGATTTCCGGGTCCTCCAGGCACTTCATCCGACTGTCCTCATCTTCCGAGTTCCAGTCGCTGGCCATCGTTTTCATGCCGGTGAGGATTGGGCGATATCCCGTGCAACGGCAGAGATTGCCGTCGAAAATGTCCTCGATATCTTGCTTGGTGGCCTGGGGGTTGTTCGTGATGAACTCCGACATGTTCATCACGAATCCAGCACTGCAATAGCCGCATTGGCTGCCATTATTGCTTGAGAGTGCATGGGCAACGGGATTGATTTGAGAGATATCGGGCCCGGCGGCAAGTGCGAGATCACCCTTGGTGCTTGCCTTCACCAGCCTGACCGCTTCGATCAGGCTGGAGGGTAAGGAATCGTGGAAATCCGGGCCACCGCGTGAGGCCGTCGGATGATGGGCGGGATAAGCGGCCAACGAGGCGGCCAGGCTGCCTGTCCCCTCGATCGTTGTAATCGCCATTCCATTCAGCGAGCAGAGCCGGCGCAGGCAGGAATTGATGGCGCGGTGCCTGATGAGACCCCCATCCGGCCAATCAGAAAGAATGACGGTGCAGCCACCACAGCCGCCTTGCCCGCAGGGCTTTTTTGTACCCGTTAGCCGCACCTCGGGTGATCGCAGATAGTCAACGAGCAACATCGAGGGAGAGGGACTTTCGATAGTCACCGATTTCCCATTGAGATAGAACTGCAAGGTGGATGTGGTGGCTGTCATTTACCGCTCCTGGCTGGCTACGATGAAAATTCGCCTTCACAATGGAGGGATTGCTCCGCTGGTTGTGAATCGGTGCGCCTATCTAAGGTTGCCTAATCTGCCGGAGGAACCGGATTTTACCAGCACTAATTCATGCGCGGCCTGTCCGAATTATTAGGGCGCTGCTGCGTGAATTGAGGCGCAAAATCGGCAATTCGGAGCGATGCAACCTGATCATCGGGGCGGGCAATGGCCGTTGGGTGGTTGTATTGATGATGCTGGTTTTGAAGGAAGAGAGTGAACTAATTTCCTTTCGGTCCGCATTCCGGGAGCTCAGATGGCCCCCGTCCTGCAGCCAAGCGCAAAGGTGTGAAGCTCATCTGCGTTCGATATCGAGCGCTCTTTAAACACCAGGCAACCGCGGATCATTGGCGAACGACAGGTAGTCTCACGCGGACCTCAACACCCTGGTTCATGACCGGGCGGGGAGATATCACGTCGATGGTGGCTCCGACCCGGTCGGTGATCACCTTGACGATCGCGAGTCCCAGGCCCGCACCGCCGATCTTGCCAGTGCCGCGCTCGAACCGGCGCGTCAGCCGGTCCATCGCCCCGGCCGGAAGCGGCGGTCCATCGTTTGCAATGCAAAGCATGCCGTCCGCCTCAAGCGTCACTTCGACCGGACGATCCTGCGCACCATGTTTCAATGCGTTTTCGATGAGATTGCGGGCGAGAATGCCAACTGCGTCGGGATCGAGCAGCGACAGCACAGGCGCTGCCGGCAGGGTGAGCGCGAGCCGCCTCTCGCCGGCCTGCTCGAAATCCTGGGTGATCATCTGGACCACGATCCGAAGGTCGGAGGGCTCGTCGGCACGAAGCCTACCACCTTCTGCACGCGCGAGCTGCATCAGCTTCTCCGACATGCGCATCAGCCGCTTGAGCGTTGTCTCGATCTCGTTCGCACGCTGCGCCGTCAGCGCTTCCTTCGTCTCGGTGCGGACGCGCTGTGCCTGCGCGATCGCACCGGCAACAGGGGTCCGAAGTTCATGCGCCGCGTTTGCCGCGAAGGTGCGCTCAGCATCGAAAGCGGCCTTCAGCCGGGCGAGAAGCTGATTGATGCCGGCGGAAATAGGCCGGAGTTCACTCGGCAAGCCATTGTCCGGCAAAGGTGACAGATCCTGTGCTCCGCGCAGGGACAGTTCCTGTCGGAGAGCGCGGACCGGACGCAGCGAAACCCGGACCGCGAACAGGATCGCCACCAGACTGAGCGGAATGACGATAAAAAGCGGCAACAGCAGACCGAGCAGCATTTTCTGCGACAGCTCCCGGCGGTGATCCAGCGGTTCGGCCACGGCGATGGTCAAGTTGCCGTCAGCGCTTGCCGTATAGTAGAGCTGATGTGTCCGGGTCCGGAAAAATCCCTGTCTCTCAAATGGAGGAAAGATCGAGGCGTCCGCTCCCCGCGAACTCAGCAACACACGGCCTTGCTTGTCGCGCAGGAGGAAGGTGACATCCTCGCCGTAGCGAGCTTCTCGTTCAGGTCGCGCGTCACGACTGATGTCGTCTTCGTCATCATCGTCGATGCTTTCACGTCCCGGATGTCCCTCTCGAAGGTCATGCCGGGCGATCGGCAGGATGCGTTCCGCAGTCGCTTTCAGACCGTCGTCAAAAACCTCTTCCATTTCCTGTCCGAGTCGATGCGCGGTGGCGATGGCGGCCGCGAGCCAAAGGACGGTCACGGAAACGCCGACCGCGATCGCTAGCCGGGCCTGAAGCGAGGACATCATCTTCATGGCCGCCCCAATCGATAGCCCAGTCCGCGCTCGGTCTCGATCACGTGCGCGCCGAGCTTCTTGCGCAAGCGGCTGACATGGACCTCGATAGCGTTGCTGTCGATTTCCTGGTCGAAGGAATAGAGCCGTTCCTCAAGCTGCGATTTCGACAGCAACTGGCCGGGACGCTGGACGAAGGCCTGGAACAGCACCCATTCGCGCGCTGTCAGAACCACCGGCTTGCCGTTAAGCCTGACGCTGCGGGCGGCGAGGTCGATTTCCAGCGGTCCAAGCGTAACGATCGGGTTCGGGTTCCCCGTATAGCGACGGGCGACAGAGCCGATACGGGCGGAGAGTTCGGCAAGGTCGAAGGGCTTGACCAAGTAGTCGTCCGCGCCGGCGTTCAGCCCGGCGATCCGGTCGGAGACCTGATCCAGCGCCGTCAATATGATCACGGGGGTGACGTCGCCGCGGGCCCTCAAGGCCTTGAGGAAGGGAATGCCGAGGCCGTCGGGCAACATCAAGTCGAGCAGTACGAGATCGTAGGCGGTCGTGGCGAGCGCATCGCTCGCCTCGTCGAGGCGACCCATCCAGTCGACGGAATGACCATCCGCGGCGATCTGATCCCGGATAGCCGCCCCCAATGCCGTATCGTCCTCGATCAGCAGAACTCTCATGCCGGATTTCTCCCTTTACCCTCCTCTCTAGTCCACCCGGCAGCTTACGGGAAGCTGAAGCAAAGTTCCGGCGTCTGTCAGGTGGCGGTCAGTTTGCGGGCTGAATGATCGTTCCGACAAAGAGAGGAAATGACGATGAAGACCGGCATCCTGCCAGCCGTGGCCCTTGCAATCATGGCGGCAACGTCAGCCCAGGCAAGGGAAGATTGCGACGCTCCGCTCCGCGACTGGAAAGGACGCGAGGCGGTCCGCGCACTTGCCGAGGAACGCGGCTGGACGCTGAGACGCATCAAGATCGATGACGGCTGCTACGAGGTCTATGGCACGGACCAGACCGGTCGTCGCTTCGAAGCGAAAATCGATCCAGTGACGCTCGATGTCATCGAAATCGAGGAACACCACGGCCACCGGTGATCCCGATGGTCGCCAACCCCAAAGGAGATCCACCCATGATCAACCGCAGACTTCTTCTTGCCGCTGTCGCCGGCACCGCCATTCTCGCCGCCTTCGCCAGCCAGGCCCTGCCACTCGATGAACTGAGATTCAACGGCACAAGGAATGACATCGTAAAGGCGGACTACCGCGAGCACGAGAGCAAAGGCCATCGTGAGGGACATCGCCGCCACGGCGACGAGGACGGCCGCTACGCTGCCCACGACGATGATGATGATGATGATGATGATGACGAAGGCCGTGCTGCCTACGGCGATCGTGGCGCTCCCGTGCAGCAAATTACCAATCCTCCGGGCAACGGCCTCTTCATGCCCGGCAGCAAGCCGCGTGCCCAGATGAACTGACAAGTCCCGAACCGGAGAATAACAATGAGGATCAAATCCTTTCTGGCCATGCTGGCTGTCACAACCGCACTGACGGCGCCCGGTCTTGCGCTTGCAGGCGAGGTGACCTTCACCACCAATATGCGCAGCTACGGCGGAGACGGAGCCTATCTCGCCTATTACGTCACGGATGCGCAGGGCAAATATGTCGGCAGCCTGTGGATGGCCGGCGGCAAGGCCCGTTACTACGAGCACCTGAGCGGCTGGTATCGCGCCACAGGTGGCGACACGGGCGAAATCAGCGGCATTACCGGCGCCAGCGTCGGTTCCGGCCGCTCGCTCAAGATCACACTCGATCTTGCCGATACGCTCTTTGATGCCGGCTATCAGTTGCACATCGATTCCGCCGTCGAAGACATGCGCGACAGCCCCAACGAGGTTGTCGTGCCGTTGACCTCGGCCGGATCTGGCCAGGCGGCCACGGGCAGCCGCTACGTCGCCGACTTCACCTATACGCGTTAATCACGAAGGAAAATTGCCATGATCCGGTCGCTCCACCGCTGGTTCGGGCTGGTCGCCGCTGCGCTCCTCACAGTCATTGCCTTGAGCGGTACGGCACTTTCGGTCTTCCCGACCTCCGAGGCGCTCACTACCCCTGCCGCTCAGCAGATCAGCGTGGCCAAACTCGCCGCGCGGATCCAGGCCGTAGAACCCACGGTGGAGCAGATCAGGCGCGCACCGTCCGGCCGGATCACGGCATACTATTTCGATGGCGACCAACCGGTTTCCTCCGTCATCGATCCGGCAACGGGCACGCCCGTCGGCAGCGCCGACACATCCGGCCTCGAGCGGTGGCTTACCGATCTGCATCGCTCGCTGTTTCTCGGCGATACCGGCCGCCTCGTAGTCGCCGGTGGAGCAGCGGCGATGCTGACGCTGGCCCTCTCCGGTCTTTTGCTGCTGGCACGCCGCGCGGGCGGCTGGCGCCATATCCTGAAACCCGCCAAGGGTACGGGCGATAGACGCCTTCATGCGGTCATATCGCGGCTTGCGCTACCCGGCCTCCTGCTGTCGTCGCTGACGGCTCTCTGGATGACCGCCGCAACGTTCGGCTATCTGCCCGAGGGCGCCGGCGCTCCGCCCTTTCCGTCGGAAGTCAGCGGCGCTACGGGCATTCAGATCGCCTCGATAACCGTTCTGCAGGAGACCCCGGTCGGCACACTTCGTTCTCTCAGCTTTCCTGCTGCCGGCGATGCAACCGACGCGTTCACCATCAAGACGGATGCGGGCGAAGGCTATATTGACCAAGGCAATGGCGAACTGCTGGCCTGGAACGATGCGAACTGGTTCGATCGCGTGACGAATTTCCTCGCCATGCTGCACACAGGTCAGGGCATGGCCTGGCTCGGCCTGCTTCTCGGTCTCTCCGCGCTTTCCGTTCCCATCCTCTGCTGGACAGGCCTGGCCGTCTGGCTCAGGGGGCGTGGTGAACGGAGGGGAGCTTCGGCTCCAGCAAATCACGCCGACACCATCATTCTTGTCGGCAGTGAGGGCGGCGCGACCTGGGGCTTTGCCGAAACGCTTCGGAAATCCCTCTCCGAGCAGGGCATGCAGGTGCATGTTGGACCCATGTCGTCATTCAATCCGGCGCGATGGACCAGCGCCCGGCGGTTGATCTTGCTTGCCGCGACCTATGGCGACGGCGAAGCTCCGGCATCGGCGCGCGGCTTTATCGAGTGCTTCCGACGTACACCCGTCAGGCAGGGTCTTTCGCTTGCCGTTCTCGGCTTCGGCGACCGCAGCTTCCCCGCTTATTGCGGTTTCGCGGCCGACGTCGCCCGGGCCGCGGAAGAAAAGGGCTGGGACACGCTGCTGCCCTACGACACCGTGGATCGCCAGTCGCCACAGGATTTCGCCCGTTGGGGCCGCGATCTTGCCCGGACACTCGGTCTCGGCTTCGAGCTCAACCATCTGCCGACCAGACCGAAGGCCTGGGAACTGTCGCTGATCGCGCGCCGCGACTACGGCGCAAACGTTCAGGCGACCACCGTCATCCTGCGCTTTTCCCTGCCGAAGACATCCTTCCGGCAGCGCCTGACCGGCAAGGCGTTTCTTCGGTTCGAGGCGGGCGACCTGGTCGGCGTCCTGCCCGAAGGTTCGGACGTGCCGCGCTTCTATTCGCTCGCTTCGGGCACAAAGGACGGGTTCCTCGAGATCTGTGTCCGCAAGCAGCCGGGCGGCCTCTGTTCCCGGCAACTCACGGCACTTGAGCCGGGCCAGTCGGTGACCGCCTTCGTTCGCTCCAACCCGGGCTTCCGTCCGGCACGCGGTCGCAAGCCGGTCATCCTCATCGGTGCCGGTACCGGCCTCGGACCGCTTGCGGGTTTTGCCCGTGCAAACAAGGCGAGCCGACCCATGTATCTCTATTTCGGAACCCGCCATCCGGCGAGCGACGCCCTTTATGCGGAGGAATTGTCGAACTGGAAGACGGAAGGCCGTCTGGCGGACGTTGCCACCGCTTTCTCGCGAACCGCGAACCCGGCCTATGTTCAAGACATCCTGCGCAAAGACGGCGCAAGGATCGGCAAGCTGATTGCGGCGGGCGGCCAGATCCTGGTCTGCGGCGGTCGTGAGATGGCAGCGGGGGTGGCCACTGCTCTTTCCGATATCCTGGCGCCCCAAGGCGTCAGTCTCGCGACACTCAAGGCGGAGGGCCGTTATGCCGAAGACGTTTACTGATCTCACCCGTCATGCCCTGAACGGGCCTTCCATGGGGACCCGCTGGTCGGCGCTCTTCCACATGCCGGGCGACTTCAAGACCGTAGAAGTCCACGCTGCCATGGCGGACGCTGTTGCAGAGGTCGACCGGCAGATGTCCATATGGAAGCTCGAAAGCGATCTCAATCGCCTGAACGCTGCCGCATCCGGCGAATGGGTAGCCCTCCCCGAACACCTGATGAAGGTGCTCGGGATCGGTTTGGCCATCGGCGAAGCTTCGGGCGGAGCCTTCGACATCGGCATGGGCGACGCCGTCGCCGCCTGGGGTTTTGGAGTTGCAGAGGCTGACGAAACGGCAATAAAGGTTGCCCGCCTCGCACGCCGCAATCCGGCCTATGACATGCTGGAGCTAGATCCGGCCAATCAGCGAGCGCGCAAACATGCCGACATGCGCCTTGACCTCAACGGCATCGCCAAGGGCTATGGTGTCGATCGGCTGGCGGAAACCGCAAGCCAGCACGGCATAGAAGCGGGCCTTTTCGCGATCGACGGAGAGCTGCGCGCGCTCGGCAAGCAGCCGGATGGCAGAGGCTGGGCGATTGCGGTCGAGAAACCTGATCTTCACGAACGCGCCGCGCATTCCATAATTGAGCTTACGGATTCAGCTGTCGCTACATCCGGTGACTATCGCCATTGGGTGGACGTCGGCGGACGCCGCCTCTCCCACACAATGGATCCACGGCTCGGGATGCCGCTCAAAGAGCCACCCGCCTCGGCGACGGTGATCGCAGGAGATTGCACGAGCGCCGATGCCTGGGCGACCGCGATGATGGTTCTCGGCAAGCAGCAAGGGCTGGAATTAGCTGGGAAGCTTGGCTTGTCCGTGCTTTTCCTCTGTTACGACCGCCAAGGAGAAGAACCGACACCAGGTCCTCCTGGATGGTGAGTGACCTCGCAGGATTGGTCAACCTTCCGCTTTCGGCCGCCTTCCGGGCGTTGAAGGCATATTCCGGCAGTTCGTGCTGGATGCGGAGCGCAAATAGCTCACGGGGTGCGGTCCTTATGATCGTGTCCTCCATGCCGGCCGTGGCCGTGGAAGAGGTGCATGAGCGGGCAGGCCAGCAGGAGGAGGTATGGTGCGAGACCCAATGCATGGGCCCAGTGTTCGCGGAGGATGAAGAAAACGACGATGACGGCGAAGGAGGCCGCCATCAACAACCATACGCGGGATGAAGTCATAGCCGAGCACTCCTGAGCCTGAGGGAGTTGCCGATCACGCTGATGGAGGACAACGCCATAGCGGCAGCAGCGATGATGGGAGACAGCAGGATGCCAAAGGCGGGATAGAGGATGCCCGCCGCGACAGGGACGCCCGCTGCATTGTAGATGAATGCGAAGAAAAGGTTCTGGCGGATGTTCCGCATCGTCGTCCGGCTTAACTGTCGGGCGCGTGCAATACCCTGGAGATCGCCCTTCAGGAGGGTGACCCCCGCGCTTTCGATGGCCACGTCTGTTCCTGTACCCATGGCGATGCCGACATCGGCGGCGGCAAGCGCCGGGGCGTCGTTTACGCCGTCCCCGGCCATCCCAACGATCCGGCCTTCGCTACGAAGCCGGGCGACAATCTTGCTCTTGTCTTCTGGAAGAACTTCCGCCTCGACTTCCGAAATGCCGAGCTTGCGGGCAACGGCCTGAGCGGTCGTTTTATTGTCGCCGGTCAGCATCACCACCCGGACGCCTTCGGTGACGAGCTGTCGTACGGCTTCCGGCGTGGTTGCCTTGATGGGATCCGCGATGGCGAAAAGACCGATCAGGACACCGTCGGCGGCCATGAGGATCACCGTCGCGCCTTCGTTGCGAAGTTCCTCGGCTTTCGATGCCATGCCCGACACATCGATATGGGCCTCGGCCATGATCCTGTGGCTGCCGAGGACGAGCTTCCTGCCCTCGACAGTGCCCGTCACGCCTTTGCCGACTGGACTGTCGAAATCCTGGGCATCGCCAAGGGGAACGCTACGTTCATGCGCGGCATTGACGATGGCAAGCGCCAACGGATGCTCGCTCGACCGTTCCAGAGTGGCCGCAAGCCGGAGCAACTCTGTTTCGGAAATACCTTCGCACGGTTCGATTGCCGTGACCTTCGGTCGCCCCTCGGTCAAGGTTCCGGTCTTGTCCACAACCAGCGTATCGACCTTCTCGAAACGTTCCAATGCCTCTGCGTTCTTGATCAGCACGCCGAGCCTCGCGCCGCGTCCGACACCAACCATGATCGACATCGGGGTCGCCAGACCAAGCGCGCAGGGGCATGCGATGATCAGGACGGCGACAGCCGCGACCAGGCCATGGGCGAACTTGGGCTCCGGACCGATCAGCATCCAGGTAATGAAGGATGCGATGGCGATTGCGATCACTACCGGAACGAACCAGCCGGACACTTCGTCCGCCAGGCGCTGGATGGGAGCCCGGGACCTCTGTGCCTCGGCGACCATCCGGACGATCTGCGACAGCATCGTATCGCGCCCGACCTTTCCGGCTTCCATGACGAAGCCACCGGTCTGGTTCATCGTCCCGCCGATGAGTTTTGAACCGACCTCCTTGGTCACCGGCATGGATTCCCCGGTGATCATGGACTCGTCGATGGAGCTTCGTCCTTCCAGAAGGGTACCGTCGACTGGTATTTTTTCGCCGGGGCGAACGCGGAGCCTGTCTCCGACGGCCACCGCGTCAAGACCGATGTCCTCGTCGGCACCGTCAGCCCTCACGCGCCGCGCCATCTTGGGGGCGAGATCGAGAAGGGCACGGATCGCGTCGCCTGTCTGTTCGCGGGCTCGCAACTCCAGAACCTGACCGAGCAGCACCAGGACCGTGATTACGGCCGCTGCCTCGAAATAGACGGCGACCGCGCCTTCGGCGGAACGGAACGTGTCCGGAAAGATGCGCGGCAGGATTGTCGCCACGACGCTGTAAATCCACGCGACCCCAGTGCCCATGGCGATGAGGGTGAACATGTTGAGGTGGCGCGTCACAATGGACTTCCAACCCCGCTCGAAGAACGGCCAGCCTGCCCAGAGGACGACGGGGGTGGCTAGAGCCATCTGGATCCAGTTCGACGTTTGCGCACCGAGGAGCATGTGGAGGTTCGTCAGGTGACCGCCCATTTCCAGCGCAAGCACCGGAAAGGTCAGCATCAGCCCGATCCAGAAGCGACGCTGCATGTCGACCAATTCCGGGCTTGGCCCCGTCTCGACCGCAGGCATTTCCGGTTCAAGCGTCATGCCGCAGATGGGGCAGTTACCTGGTCCTATCTGCCTGACCTGCGGATGCATCGGGCAGGTGTAGACCACGCCTTCTCCGATAGAGGGTTGTGACGGAGCCTTTGCAGGCCCCGTCTTGTTCGTTTCATGCTGATGATCATGATCGTGGTGGGCATGTCCATGATGGTCGTGTGCCATGTCGGTCTCCTGATCAGATCGCGCCGTCATAGGTGATGAACGTCATCATACCCGTGGCCATATGATAGAGGTGATGGCAATGGAGCGGCCACCGTCCGGGATTGCGGGTATCAAAGTCGACGACGATCTCTGCCATCGGCGTCAGCATCACGGTGTCCCGGACGGCTCCGCTCAGGACTTGGCCGTTGATACCGACGACCTGGAAATGATGTCCATGCAGATGCATGGGATGGGCCATCATCGACATATTGCGCATGATGAGCCTTACCCGCCGGTCTTTGGCTACATTCAGCGGTTCGCTGGTTTCGAGGCTCCAAGTGTAGGTAGCCATGTCGCCGGTTAGTGCCATCACAAATTGATGGTCGGGCGACCGGGCGGCAAGAGGTGTCGCAGCCCGGAGTTCTTGCTCCAGGCCGAGGTCGAGAGCGGGACCGGTTCCCGAAGCTGTGGAGTCGATCTTTTCAACGGTCGTATCCCTGGTCGCGAGAATGATGCCGGTCTGCTCCCTTGCACCTTCGCGCAGTGCCAGGACCGGGTACGAACCGGAGCCTGGAGGAAGCTCCAGCCGGATGTCGAGGCGTTGACCCATCGAGATCGGGAAGTGGCTGGCCGAGATGGGCGCGATATCGATGCCGTCCACAGCTATAAGGCTGCCGACAACGCGTCCGGTATCGATGGTGAAGGCGGTGGCGGTTGCACCGTTGATGATCCGCAGGCGAACTCGGCCGCCGTTCTCGATCCTGACGACCTCCGGGTCGTCAAGGGTGCGGTCGTTTGCGAGATAGGCGTCGTATTCGATGTCGTTGAGGTCCATAGTCGACATGCCCATCCCCGGCGTGCCGTTCCTCGGCATCTGATGCTGACCGTGCATGTTCGTCATCATCGACATCATGGCTTGATGATCCATCGGCATTCCGCCGTGACCCGAACCGCTACCCTTCAGTCCCTCCAACAGTTCTTCGGGTGACTTGAAGGAGAAATCGTGAAGCAGGATGACGACCTCCTGTTCATCGCGGGCGCGATCCTCGGCAGTCCGCACGATCAGAGGTGCGGCGAGCAGGCTCTGTTCCTGCAGGGTGTGGGCGTGCATCCAATGGGTGCCGCCGGGACCGACAGGGAACTCGTAGTCCCGTATCTCCTTGCCGGGAAGCAGAGCGGCCGGATTGTCCGGAACACCATCCATCTGCCACGGCGGCGTCAGGCCATGCCAGTGGATGAGGGTGCCTTCGGATGTCTCGTTGATGAGGCGGACGTTGAAATCGGCGCCCGCGTCCAGAGTGAGGCCAGGGTTCCCATTGCGGTCAGCCAGTCCGAAGACGGACGCGGCCTTGCCATTGACCTCCAGGATTCTCCTTCCGATGACCAGATCAGTGGGAGCGGGATTTGCATAGGCGGGGGTGAAATTGAGGATAGGCGAGACGGCTGCCGCACTGGCCAGCGTCTTCAGGAATTGACGGCGATACATGATATGCCTCTCGATCTGTGTCGGCGTGCCGACAATGCTGATGAAGGAAGTTGGCTCACCGGTCAGGCGAGCATGTCATCAGGCAGCAGGTCGAGGAGGCTCCAGCCCGGGGGAAGGCACCTGTCCCAGGAGATGGTCGTGCAGTTCACCGAACCGGGCGATCATAGGTGTTTGCCGCACCGCGACGGTATTCCGCACCGGGATGATGAGGACACACGCGCCGCAGACATCAGCGCAGCAGGCTTTGTCCGCCGGAGCCGGCTCTCCTTTCGTGGAACGGTACTCCTCCACGTTGTTATGGCTGATGGAGGCGTGCTCGCTGGAGCAGGGCCGAAGCAACGCATGGGATGCCCCGGCACCGAAAAGAACGGCGACTGCGATGAGCGCCGCGACCGCACTCCAGATCAGCCTTTTCTGCATGCACAGATCCATTCTCAGCTCATTCCCGCCGCTGTCACATGCTAATAAAAACGGTTGCTGCCGGCTTTGACCTTCGTCAAACAGGCTGGCTGCCTACTAGATCCAGGATGGAGATGTTGAGCCTTCCAACAGGGGAAGGTCAAGAAGACCTTTGCGCCTGATTGACGCCCTCGGGACCGAATGGATATGGCGCAGGCAGGACGTCATTCTTGTCGAGGATTGCTATCTCGGCTGGCGGGAGTCGTTGCGAAATCTGGCAAGGCTTGTCGAGCCGGTGATTAACGAATAGCGCGCCGAGTCGCTTTCGTCCCCTCCACAAACAGGCAGGCTATCCTTGTTCCATCTTCTCGCGTCAATTCGCAGGCATATCGGAGGCTCTCCGATTTCTGAAGATATCTGAGACGGGCCGTCACCATTTCTCCAGGTACGATATTGCCCGTGAAGAAGGCATCTCGGCGGGTCAAGGAGCCGATTTCGTCGGGAAACCATGTTTCAACGGCGCGGTCTGCAATTGCCTGGAATTCCGCGAAATAGAACAGGCCGGCGCCGTTGAACTCCTGATGGGGGCTTGGCCTGAAGCTATGGCTGAGCAGAGCCGCATCGAACGGGATCGACATGCCGAGATGGCTCTCGGCAGTTCCGCGGCGGAAGGAGGCCGCCGTGGCTGCGAGCTCGCTCCTGGTAAACGGTTCGGCCAGTGCTCCCCAATGGCCCACTCTCGCCAATGTGCGGTTATCGCCCTCAACCGTGCGATGGACGAAAGCGGAAACGAGCTCCACTTCACCGATGCAGAAGCCGCGGATTTCCAGCCAGTGACGGCTGGACCATTGCGTCCGGGACACTTGTGCCACGGACGAGCGGATGGTCAGGACGTCATTTGCCGCGGCGAGTTCAAGGCGCGCCTTCCGCAGCGACGTCGCGCATAGGGAGGCATAAACCTCCCGACCATCGGGCGTTCGGAAGTCCGCGTTCTCCATGCCAAGCCGCATGGCCAGCAGCACCCAATGCCGGTGCCCCAGTTCCTTCATCAGCCAGGTCTCGGAAAGACCGTAAGGATTGAGGTGCGGCATTCCGAGAAGGACATGAGGTTCGAGCGCACGTTCCATCAGCTCGCGGGGAGAAGGCGCGTGTGGCGAGATATCGATGGCGAGGTGCAGCGTCAACGACTTGCCGCCTGCCTGAGCGCCGGCTGACCGGCTTCCAGATAATCGGCGAGATGGTCGACGACATGCTCGGCATCCTTGCCGACGGCGAGAAACCGACCGGACCCCCAGGTCCAGAGCCAGGGCAGGCCCAGCACATAGACGCCGTCGATGCCGGTCACCCCCCGCCGCTGGACGGGGTAGCCGGTGCCATCGAAGATCGGCAGGCCGACATAGGACCAGTCCGGACTGAAACCGGTCGCCCAGATGACTGAGGTTACGTTTTCGACCTTGAGATCCAGTTCGACGGGTTCGCTCGACGGCTCCCAGAGGGGCATGTAGACGCTTGCCGGCGGCGCATCGATACCTTTCTCGGCGATATGGCGGTCGATCAGTGCGTTGATGCCATTATAGACCCGGTCGGCCGCGTCCAGATTATCCTTCAGATTCGGTGAGAACAGCATTTTTCCTGCCGCCACGCCAGACATGCGGCCATAGAGCGACATGCCTTCCAGTGCAAACTTCCTGAGGTCGATGTCGCGTCCGCCATCGCGGCCGGTGAGGTAATGATTGGTGTCGTGCTTCTTTTTCGTCATGCCGTCATGTTCGACGGTGATGTCGTACTGGCCGACGTCGGAGAGCCAGTCGACGACGTCGCGGCCGCGGTAGAAGCGGGCGCAGCGCGGTGCGTTCCCGGTGACCATATGTACTTTGCGGCCGGCAAGATGCAGGTCCTCGGCGATCTGGCAGCCGGACTGGCCGGAGCCGACGACGACGACAGCGCCTTCCGGCAATTGGTTCGGATTGCGGTAATCGATCGTGTGGAGCTGAACGATCTCTTCCGGCAGGCGCTCGGCGGCGCGCGGGATCGCAGGCCGGCTATAAAGGCTGGTGGCGAGGATAACGCTGTCGGCGGTGACCATACCCGCCGAAGTCTCGACCTTGAAGAGATCGCCGATTTTTTCGACCGAGGTGACTGCCGTGCCTTCCAGAACCGGCGCATTCACCTTCTTCACGAAGCGGTCGACATAGGCAAGGATCTCGTCCTTGACCATGAAGCCGTGCGGATCGTCGCCGTCGTATGGATGATCGGGAAGCTGGCACTGCCAGTTCGGTGTCACGAGGCAGAAGGCATCCCAGCGTTCGTCCTTCCACTTGTGGGCAACAGTCTTTTTTTCGAAGACGACGTGATCGATATCGTGCTTCTTGAGATAATGGCTGGCTGAAAGCCCGGCCTGCCCGCCGCCGATGACGACGGCACTATAATGCGGCTTGAGGGACAAGGTCATTGGGAGAGATCCTTTCAGAGGATGAAGCTTTGGCAGCGGACACGCGCTTCGGCGTCGTTGAGGAAAAGTGCGCCGGCCGTCTCGATGCGGGCAAGCTGGCCGCGTGCGAGTGAGCAGGGATAGCCATATTTCGCTTCGACGCGATCGCTGGCGATGGTCAGCGCCTTGCGGCTCAAGTCGAGGAATTCGCGGATCGGGTAGGTCCGGCCCTCTTCAAAAAAGTCCTTGATGACCAGCGAAGGGGAATAGCAGGTTTCCTCCCGGCCATCCGGCCAGGCGATGACGAACCGCATTTCAGGCATTGGCAGCCTCCTTCAATGTCGCATAGGCGGAGAGATGGGCCTCGGCGACGCGGCGCCACGAGAACCGGCCAGCGACCTCCAGGCCACACGGGATGACGCGCTCGCGGATCCGCGGCACGAGGGAAAGCGCCATGGCTTCAGCGATCGATGCCGGATGATGGGGATCGCACCAGATCGCATCGTCGGCGGTGAGGTATTCGGTGAATGGCGCGATCGAAGAGACGATGACCGGCACGCCGCTCGCCATTGCTTCCAGTACCACCAGACCGAAACCTTCCTTCAGGGAGGGGAAAACCAAGGCATCGGCAAGCCGGTAGAGATTGGGCATATCATCGTCCGCGACGGGGCCGATCAGATGCACGGCGGCAGCATTATCATGCAGCAGGGCGAGCTCGGACCGGAACTCTTCCTGGTAACCGCTGTGATCGAGCAGCGAAGCTCCGCCCGCGACGACAAGCAGGGCATCGGGTCGAACGGCGAGGAGCTGGCGGAATGCCTCGAGAATGCCGATCGTGTTCTTGCGCGCCTCCACGCCGCCGATGCTGAGGAAGATCGGGCCCGGGGGCAGCTTCAGGCGGTCGCGGAGCGCCGTCTGCTCACCGCTCCAGACAGGCGCGAAGCGTTCGACATCGACGCCGTTGCCGACAACGGTGGCGTTAAGCCCGCGGTCCCACAGCACCCGCTGCCATGCTGCACTGACGGTGAAGAAAATGTCCGCCGGATCGATGGAGCGGTCCTGCAGCTCCATCAGCCGGGGATCGGCAAACTGATCGATATGGTGGACGGTCCGGGCAAAGAAGGGGATGAGGCTATGTTGCTTGAGCGTCGCAAGCGCATTGCCGGAAATCCCGTCATGGGCGTGAAAGATATCAAAGTGGCGGGCTGCGGAGCTTTCGAAATGTCGTACATAGTCGGAGATCCGCCGTTCTACCATCGCCGTCATGTCCGCAGGTGCCGGCTCGACCGGAATGCACATGGTCCCACATGCGGGTGTGCGGAAGAAGCCCGTTCCCTTGGCATCCGGCGCATGCAGCACGACCTCGTGACCGAGAATGGTCAATGCCTCGGAAAGCTGCATGGCGTGTACCACGCCGCCGCGCGGATTGGTGGAATGGGCCAGCATGGCGATGCGGAGTGGGCGAATCATGCGGCATCCTCCCGTCGCCCAAGCCGCAGGAGCGGCGTTTCGGCATGGTCGCGGATAACCGCGCGGTTGCCATCGGCATTGATGGCGACCTCGCTGCCGGCAGTGACGGTGCCGATGACGGCGGCCACGATGCTGCGCGCGGTGAACTTCTGAAGAACGGCTTCGGCATTTTCCGCCGAGGTGGAGATCAGGTAGCCGAAGCTCGGGAAGGTGGCGAGCCAGCGGTCGAGCACAACACCATCCGGAACGGGAATGGCGGAAACATCGATCTCGATGCCGACGCCGGAACATTCCGCCAGCATGATCGCAGTGCCGGGAATGCCGCCCTGACTGATGTCCTTGGCGGCAAAAGCCAGCCCGGCCTCGGCGATTTCGGGCAGGATTTCGAGATCCCCGCGCAGTCGGGCAGGCGGGGCGTCTGTCGCCGCCTCCCAGTTGTTGAAAGGTTCGCGGTAACGACCACGATGGTCGATCGCGGCGATCAGCAGATTGCCGGGCTTTGCGTCGAAGCTGGTCAGCAGTTTTTTTGCCCGGCCGAGGATAGCGACGGACAACTGTCCGCGATCAGTGCGGATATTCGTGTGTCCGCCGACGATCGGCACGCCATAGGCCCTTGCCGCCGCCCGCAGCCCTTCCAGAACAGGAGTGGCACCCGCCTCGCCGTTCGCCCAGACAGCATCGACGACCGCGACCGGTCGTCCGCCCATGGCAGCGACGTCGGAGATGTTGACCATCACACCGCACCAGCCGGCGAACCAGGGATCGGCGGCGACGAATTCGTTGATGAAGCCCTCGATGGCGAAGAGGAGGAAGCCGTCACCATCCGGCAGCGCGGCGCAATCGTCGCCGACAGCAACCGGCTGGCCGGCAAGGCTAAGGCCGGCGGCGACCGTGCCGATATCCGCCTTGGCGGCGATGCCCGAAGAGGCGGCAAGTCTGGCGGCAAGCGCCGGGATATCGATCGCCGCCATGGTCATGCCGCCTTTTTCGGGAGGGCGACGAAGCCTGCTTCCGGCTTGGGGCAGGGCGGATACCAGGCGAGATCCGCCCTCATCCTGAGATGCGGCTTGCCGTAGATCTCGAATTCCTCGACCACGTCCCAGTGCAGGCGGCGGAAGAGCAGACCGTTCTGCACCTGCACATTGGCGAGGAAGGTATGGCAGCCCATGGCGTTGGCCGATGACACGGCGAGCTTGATGAGCGTTGCGCCGAGCGCACCGATCTTGCGGAAATCTGCATGTACCGCGAGCCGTGAGCCCCACCAGAGGCCAGGCTCGGCCTGATGGATGCGCACCGTGCCGACCAGCCTGTCGGCTGTGACGCCCATCATCGAGAGCGCGACGATCGGGATTGCTTGGTCGTCGATCGCATCACGATCGTCGCCGTCGAAGATCCTTTGCTCTTCGCAGAATACGGCGCGGCGGAGCGCATGCGCCTCCTGCCGCTCCCAAGCGGATCTCGCGAACTTCACCTGGAATTCGCCGGCCTGATAGGGTGCGAAGGGCTCGAAGATCATCTGGCCAGCATCCTTTCATAGGTGGAAAGGGCCGAGCAGGCGCCGCATTTGCCGCAGCCCGCCTTGATGTCGACAGCCTTCAGGCCGCCGTCGACCAGCATTTTCGAAAGGGGGGCGAGGATCGAATGCATGAAATCCGGCTTCGGCGCCGGTTGGCTTTCGAGCGGCGTTCCCGAGATGGGAACAAAAGGCACGACGAAGGGGTAGACGCCGATCGCCACCAGTTTCTCGCAGATGTCGAGGATCGCTTCGCGTGTGTCGCCGAGGCCGGCGAGAATATAGGTCGAAACCTGGCCTCGGCCGAAGATTTCCACGGCCGCCTTGAAGGATGCCATATATTTGCCGATCGAGACCTGCGCCTTGCCGGGCATGATGCGGGCGCGGACCTCCGGCGTGACGACTTCGAGATGCATGCCGAGCGCATCGACGCCTGCTCCCTTCATGATCGAAAACCAGATGTCGTCTTCCGGCGGTTCGCATTGCGCCTGGATCGGCAAGTCGACGGCCGCCTTGATGGCGCGGGCGCTTTCGGCAAGCACGGCCGCGCCGCGATCCGGTCCTTTCGGCGTGCCGGTCGTCATGACCATGTGCTTGACATCGTCCAACTCGACGGCGGCTTTCGCAACTTCCGCCAGTTGTTCCGGTGTTTTGCGGGCGATAGTGCGGCCGGCGGCCAGCGACTGACCGATGGCGCAGAACTGACAGGTTTTCGTGCGGCTTTGATAGCGGATGCAGGTCTGGAGCACGGTCGTCGCTAGTACATCGCGGCCGTGCAGAACAGCGATCTGCGAATAGGGAATGCCGTCTGCCGTTGAGCGTTCGTAGAAGCGCGGGCGGAGCGGGAACGAGACCTCACCGAGGATAAGCCCGTCGCGGCTGATGCGGCTCTTGCCCGTCTCGTCCGGTTTTTCGACGAGATAGGGGCTTTCGAAAGCCGGCGCTGTGTGGACCGGCACCATGACCGTCACGCCGTCTATGGTCATCGGTTTGTGGTCGGAAGGGCCGGCACCGCCCCGGCGGCTCTCGTGCCCTGCCTTCGGATCAACCAGCCTGGCTCCGAAGGACTGCAACTCGTTGATCAGGATCTCGGTCGGAAGACGCGTCGTCGTGGTGTCCATCGGTGCTGCTCCTAACGGGTGCGGTTTCGAAAGAATTCTGGGATGCGACCATCGGTGCCGCGGCGCGGCCGTCGATGACGAGATGCAGGAGTTCGGGGCGGGCATAGTGGCCGACCGAATCCATCATCCGCTTGCGCTTGACGATGAGGCTCATGTCGAGGTCGGCGATGAGGATGCCCTCGCCCTCGGTGATCGGCGGGGCGAGGTGTCTGCCTTCCGGCGAGACGATCGCCGTCATGCAGCCGCCGCGCAGCGCCTTCTGCAGGTCTTGGTCCGGTGTGATCGAAGCGATCTGTTCGTCGGTGAGCCAGCCGGTGGCGTTAACGACGAAACAGCCGCTCTCAAGCGCGTGGTGGCGGATCGTCACTTCCATCTGCTCGGCGAAGATCGGCCCCACCATAGAGCCCGGGAACTGGGCGATATGGATCTCCTCGTGCTGTGCCATCAGCGCGTAGCGGGCGAGCGGATTGTAATGCTCCCAGCAGGCGAGTGCGCCGAGCCGGCCAATGCTGCTTTCGACCACCGTCAGGCCGGAGCCGTCGCCCTGGCCCCAGATCATCCGCTCATGGAAGGTGGGCGTGATCTTGCGGCGCTTCAGGATGAGCTTGCCGTCGGCATCGAAGAGAAGTTGGGTGTTGTAGAGCGAGCCGTGGTCGCGCTCGTTGACGCCAAGCGCCACGACGATGCCATGTTCGCGGGCGGCGGCTGCGACCGCATCGGTCGCGGTGCTGGGAACGCTGACGGCTTCCTCATAGAGGCGCAGATGCTCGCGGCCGGAAAGGACCGGAGGCAGCACGAAGGAGAAATAAGGATACCAGGGGACGAATGTCTCGGGAAAGACGATGAGTTCCGCCCCTTTAAACGCCGCTTCGCGGATCGTTTCCAACACACGGGCAAGGGTTTTTTCGCGGGAGGTGAGGTCCGGCGCGATCTGCGCGGCTGCGGCCCTTACCATCGATTTCCTGGCGATCGTTTTGTTCTCCATGACGGAATCCTTCGGTTTCAGATGAAGGAGGCGGAGGAGACTCCGCCCCCCGCCGCTCAGAGCGTCCAGGTGTCGAGGATGAAGGCCCCGTCGCGGCGGTGGATGAGGATGAGGTCCAGCACGTCGAGCGGGCTGATCGGCGTAATGCCGGGGATCAGTGACGGTTCGCCATGACCGTAAAGCGCCTGCAGCGCAAACCGGCAGGCATAGACCTTGCCGCCTTCCTCCATGAAACCCTTGAGTTGGTTGTTGAAATTGAGGTGGCCGGGGAAGGCTTCCGAACCGAGTTTGGGGAAGCCGCGCTGCACGCCGAGCGTAACGCCAGGGCCGTAAAGCAGGACCGAGGTCTCGAAACCCTTCCGCTTGAGGCGCTTTGCCTGCAGCAGGTTTACGAGGCCGATCGAACCTTCGAAGGCAACGGTGTGGAAGGTGATGAGGGCTTTTTCGCCCTCCTTGGCCTGAACGTCTTCGAAGACCTTTTCCTCGTAGTCGACGAAAAAGTCCCCATCAGCATGGGCCGGTGCGGTAACTGCGGGCATGAATGGCTCCTGTGTTTGAAGTCAGGCCCCGTTGCGGGGTACTGCCATCCAATTGCAAGCACCGTGCCAATATTGAGTTTGCCTAAAATACAGTCAAAATACCAATTTTTACATTCAATTATGCGATCAATGGCGGGCGGCGGTTTTTGTATGGGCGAAATAACGAGCAGTTCCCTGCAAAAAACGAGATCAGTAATGAATGAAATGAATGCATTCAATATGCGATCATTGCGGTAGAGGTTTGCCGCTGTAGAGAAAGTTTCGCGCGTGCAGGGCGTGCGGTGCGGCGCAATGTCCGTTTTTTGAACGTGACATCGGTATAGGGCAACAATATACGGTCAATTGTACCTGATTTACCGGATGCCGCATGCCATGAAGACCTGGACACCCGATCTGACCCGCAGCAATGGCCCTCGCTATATGGCGATCGCCGATGTCATCGAGATGGATCTGAGAAGCGGGCACCTGGTTGTCGGGGACAGGCTGCCGCCGCAGAGGGATCTCGCCAGACAGCTCGAGATCGACTTCACCACCGTGGCACGCGGTTATCTGGAAGCACAGAAGCGCGGCCTCGTCAGTTCGCATGTCGGACGTGGAACTTTCGTCACCGGCGGTGCCGACAGGGAGCGTCGCGGCTTTGTTTCCGATGCGACTCCCGATCCCCGACGCACGTCCGTCGTCGACTTTTCCATGAACATGCCGCCGGAGCCTGATGATCCGGATCTCATTGCCCGCATGCGGGAAGGGCTTTCCGCCGTTGCCACAAACCTTGTCCCGCTTCTGCGCTATCAGGGTTTTGGTGGCGCGGGTATGGATAAGGAGGCGGCTGCCGCCTGGCTCAGCCGGCGTGGTCTGGTGCCCTCGCAAGAGCGTATCTTCGTGACCCCCGGCGCACATCCCGCGCTGCTTTCCATCTTCGGCATGCTGGCCAAGCCCGGCGAGACGGTGCTCTCGGAAAATATCACTTATCCGGGCATGCGCTCGATCGCTGCCCAACTCCGATTGAACCTCTCAGGCCTGCCGATGGATGAGGAGGGGATCATCCCTGCCGCTTTTGCCGAGGCCTGCGAGATGAGAAAGCCTAAGGCGCTATATCTCAACCCCACGCTTCAGAATCCGATGACGCTGACGATTCCGGAAAAGCGCCGGGAAGAGATCTGCGCGGTTGCGAGGAAATACCATGTTCCGATTGTCGAGGACGACGCCTACGGTTTCATTCCGCAGCATGCGCCGCCGCCGCTTGCAACGATGGCGCCGGATCTCACCTGGCACATCGGGGGGCTTGCCAAATGCATTGGCGCCGGTCTTCGGCTCGCTTATGTCGTGGCGCCGGATACCAAGGCTGCTTGGCCTTTCGTGAGCGCCATGCGCGCGAACAGTGTCATGGCTTCGCCGCTCTCGGTGGCGCTTGCCACCCGCTGGATCGAGGACGGTACGGCTGACAGTATCCTACGGTTCATTCGCGCGGAGGCGGCTGCCCGCCAGGAGCTTGTGGCTGATATTCTGCCAAAGGGAAGCTATCGCGGCGATCCGATCAGCTTCAACATCTGGCTGCCGCTGACCGGAGGATGGACCCGCTCCACCTTCGGCAGTCACATGCGCTCTTCCGGTATCGGCGTCGTAGCGAGCGATGCCTTCACCGTGGATGGCCCTGCGCCGGAAGCGGTCCGGGTGTGCCTCGGCGGCCCGATTCGGAGGGATACCCTCAAGGGCGCCCTCGAATTCATGGGGCATGCGCTCGAGAATTCGCCCGAAATGGCAGGCTCCTTTTTCTGATTCGATCCTTCATCATTGCGAGGCGTGATGCCCCAGGATGGCTGCGGCGTTCTGGCCAATCGACATATTGAATGCAGTCATGTATGAAAATGATTGCATTCAATGTGCTTGTTGAGTGGCTTTACAAGGAATGACGTCATGGACAACGAATGGCCTCCTCTCCCTCCGATGCAGACCGGTGTTCGCGGCCGTTGCCCGCGTTGTGGCCAAGGGCACCTCTTCAAGGGTTTCCTGACGCTCAATCAAAAGTGTGAAGCGTGCGGACTGGATTACTCATTCGCCGATCCGGCGGACGGTCCGGCTTTCTTCGTCATCTGCTTCGCCTGCGTGCCGAGCGTCCTTCTCGGTGTCTGGCTGGAGGTACAGTTCCAGGCGGCCTGGTGGGTCCACCTTCTGATCACCATCCCTTTCATGCTGCTGACCTGCATCCCGCCGCTTCGGCTGCTCAAGGGGTGGCTGGTGGCGAGCCAGTATTTCTACAAGGCGGAAGAGGGAAAGCCTGTTAGGATCTCGCCTTGAGGGTCAGCCGGGTGAAACCGTCAGAAGTAACCATGTTGGCGGCGAGTGTTCGGCACCTTGGCCTCGTCATTGCAGTCGAAGACGAGGCGTTTACATCACAACTCTCCTCGTAGCTCAATTGGTGCTGATCGAGCACCGATCCTAAAGCAGCATTCAGCCTGAAGCCCGCTTGCCAAGATGAGTAAGCACGATAACGCAGTCTATGCCGAGAGTTTCGTAGACAGCATTGTGGCGGGCCTTCTCGATATACCAGAGCACGACGGCAAAACAGCCAATGGCAGGCTGACGCAGGCGCAGACCGACAACCTGGTTTCGTGCTTGTAACAGGTGAACCGAGATCTTATGCCGCCAGAACTCAGCATGTCGAAACCGCCGTGCCCGATGTTGCCGAGCCTGGCGAGGAGCAGCCGTTGACGCGTGCTCCAGATCGGAACAGCCCATGTGCCGATAATGAGGGGATGGTAAGCATGAGGGGAGGCTATGCCCGAGAATCAGCCACCCGGACGTTTTAGGCGTGCCATGATGGTGCTGCAATGTTAGCGTCGACATGGGAGGCAACCAAAGGAGCTGACCATGTCGCAGTCGATACAGAATGCCGTAGGTGAAACACTCTACTACAGCGGTGCATCACGCGCCTGGTTCTCGGCGACCGGCTCAGGCCCCGTGCTTTATGGCACCGCCGGCAACGATTCGATATGGGGCGACAGTTCGGTCAATGTCACGATGCGGGGCGGTACCGGCGACGATATCTACTATCTCTATTCCAGCATCAATCGTGCAGTGGAAGCCTCGGACGCGGGTATCGACACCATCAATACCTGGATGAGCTATACGTTACCCGAGAACTTCGAGAACCTGACTGTCACGGGCAACGGCCGTTACGCCTTCGGCAACAATGCCGACAATATCATCTCCGGTGCTTCAGGCAGCCAGACGATCGATGGCGGTGATGGAAACGATGTCCTCATCGGCGGCGGCGGTTCCGACACGTTCATCCTCACCAGCGGCAACGGCAGCGACCTCATTGTCGATTTCAGCAGTGACGATACGATCCGATTGAACAGCTACGGGCTGTCGACGTTCGATCAGGTCCTCAGCCACGCCACGCAGGAGGGCGCCGACCTGCGGCTGGATCTTGGTGGCGGCGAGAGCCTTGTCCTTGCAGACACGACCGCCGACGATCTCAGTGCGGATCAGTTCCAGCTCACGCTCGATCGGTCGGCTCTCACGCTGACTTTCGCCGACGAATTCAACACCTTGTCGTTGCGCGACGGCGATGAAGGCACCTGGGATTCGAAGTTCTGGTGGGCACCCGAAAAAGGCAGTACGCTGCCCGGAAACGATGAACTGCAATGGTATATCAATCCCTCCTATGCGGGGACTGCCGCCGTCAATCCATTCTCGGTCGATAACGGCGTTCTAACCATCACGGCTGCTCCAACGCCGGATGCTCTCAAGTCGCAGATCGATGGCTACGACTACACATCCGGCATCCTCACCACGCATTCCTCTTTCACCCAGACCTATGGTTATTTCGAGATCCGCGCCGACATGCCAACGGAGCAGGGCGCCTGGCCGGCATTCTGGCTATTGCCCGAAGACGGTTCCTGGCCTCCTGAACTCGACGTCGTTGAGATGCGGGGGCAGGACCCAAATACCGTGCATGTCACTGTCCACTCAAACGAGACGGGCTCGCAGACCAAGGATTCCACGGCGGTCAAGGTTCCGAGCACGGATGGCTTCCACACCTACGGTGTTCTTTGGGGCGAGGACCAGATTGTCTGGTATTTCGACGACGTGGCCGTTGCGCACGCCGACACCCCCTCCGACATGCATGATCCAATGTATATGCTCGTCAACCTCGCGGTTGGGGGACTGGCTGGGACTCCGTCCGAGGATTTCAATGACGGAGCGGAATTCCAGATAGATTACATTCACGCCTATTCCCTGAATGATCAAACGGCGAATGACTTGCTCGTTTGAAATGCGCTCCCGTCACTCGTCGCCAGCGATGACGGTAACGGCTGGCGGGCCAGCCGTTTTCCCATCCGTTGGCGCCTTGTCGCTCGGGGGACCATCTTACCAAGTTTAGAGTCAGGAACAGCATGTCAGGGCCTGGATATTCGCAACTCGTGCTGTTTCTTTCGTCGCCTCACTTGATCGCCTGACGTTAAGGCGATGCCGCAGCCGCAAACTTGGGGCATATCATCCGTGTGTCATTTCTTCGTCACATGCGTATGATGCAGGAAAGGGATCATCGCCGGCGACGACCGATGGCGCTCGGCAAATCGGAGAAGATATTGCGAGGAGACCATCTACGAATGCGGGGCGGAGAGCGACTTGCCGCCACTTTTCGCCGGGGTCTTGCGGGGCTCTTCGGTTTTGGATTCGTCGTAAATCTGCTGCTGCTTATTCAGCCGATTTACATGCTTCAAGTCTACGATCGAGTGCTGCCATCGGCCTCCATCGAGACGCTGATTTATATTTCCATCATCGCTCTCGGCACTCTTTTTCTGCTTGGTATCGTCGATAGCGTGCGTGCGATCATGGCCAGCCGGCTTGCCAGCCGTCTCGAAGTCGCGGTTGGCGCGGACGCACTTCAGGCTTCGATGGCCGGTCCCCGCGCAAGCCTTGGCGATGTCCAGCCGCTTCGCGACCTTCAGACCGTCCGAGGCTTTACTTCCGGGCGAGGGCTCTTCGCCTTTCTCGATCTGCCCTTCGCTCCTTTTTTCATCGCGCTTCTCTATCTTATCCATCCAAATCTCTTCTGGCTGACAGTGATGGGGGTGGTCGCCCTCGTCGCGATCGCGATAGCCAACCAGTGGGCGAGCGACAAGGCAGCAGGCGATGCCGGCACTCGTCAGATGAATGCGACGCTTGCCGCCCAGGCTTTCGTCCGGAATGCGGAAAGCCTGAAGGCGATGGGAATGAGGCCCAACATCGTCCATCGCTGGGGTTCGGAAGAGGCTCTGTCTCTCGCCGCACAGGATCGCGTGAATTCAACCAATGCCCTCTTTGCCGGCCTTTCGCGCGTCCTGCGCCTGAGCCTCCAGATCGCCACCCTCGGTTATGGCGGCTATCTCGTGCTTGCCGGCGAGATGACAGCAGGGATGATCTTCGCCGCCTCACTGATCTCCGGGCGCGGTCTCCAGCCGATCGATCAGGTAATCGGTGGCTGGAAGGGGTTTATCGAAGCGCGCAAGGCGTGGAAGCGCCTGACCGAGGCTCTTGCCGTCGTGAGACCGGCCGAGACGCGCACGGAACTTCCTGCCCCGCGGGGTGAGGTGAGCTTCGAAGCCGTCATTGTCTTTCCTCCGGCAAGTGAGGCAGCGGGCCGCGCGAGTGCGCAGGCCGGCGAGCCATTGTTGAAACGCATCAGCGCGACGATTCCCGCAGGCGCATGTGTGGCCATCATCGGGCCTTCCGGGGCGGGAAAAACCACCCTCATGCGCACGTTGATCGGAGCCATCGAGCCGAGATCGGGTGCTGTGCGGATCGACGGCGCCGACATTCGCAATTGGGACCCTGATCATCTTGGCCAATATATCGGCTATCTCGCGCAGGACGTCGAGCTTCTGCCGGGAACCATCGCGCAGAATATCGCCCGCTTTGATCCGAATGCCTCCAGCGAGGCCATCGTCCGCGCAGCCCAGAAAGCGCAGGTGGACGATCTCGTTCTGAAACTGCCGAAAGCCTACGACACGATGATCGGACCCGGCGGCTTCCAGCTTTCCGGCGGGCAGCGCCAACGTGTTGGCCTCGCCCGGGCCTTCTTCGGCAAGCCGAAGATCCTGGTCCTCGACGAGCCGAACGCAAATCTCGATATTGAGGGCGAGAAGGCTCTAGAGCGAGCGCTTGCGATGGCGAAAGCGGAGGCGATCACCGTCCTCATCGCAACGCAAAGACGCTCGGTCGTCGAAACAGCGGACCGCATCATGGTCATGCGTGATGGAAGCCTGGAAGAATACGGCCCTCGCGAGGAGGTACTTCGGCGTCAGGCCGAAAAGGCGCAGGCTCTGCGGGAGAGCCAAAGGCGGGGTGCCGGCAATGCCTCGCAGCCTGTTGTGCTTGGACAGTTTGCCAGTGTCACCGATGTCAGGCGTTGAGGCAGCTGCCGGAGAATGACGGAGATGAACGACAAAGCAGATTGGGCCAGAGGTGTTCCGACCAGTACGCGGCGGGTCGCGGCTGTCGGGCTTGGCGCGACCTTTCTTTTCATCTTTGGTTTTGGCGCCTGGGCATCGCTTGCTCCGCTGGCCGGCGCCGCCGTTGCGCCGGGTGTCGTTGCTGCTGCCGGGCAAAACCAGCGTGTTCAGCATCTGGAAGGTGGTATCGTCGACAAGATTCTCGTTCAGGAAGGCGCCCGCGTCAAAGCCGGGCAACCGCTCTTCGAACTCGATGGAACCAGTGCTCTCGTCCAGTACAATCGAATCCAGAAGCAACTCGTTGCCCTTTCGGCACGCGCCACGCGGCTTACGGCCGAGCGGGATGGCGTCGATCAGCTTGTCTTTCCGGAAAGTCTCGAAAGAACGACCGGGCCGGGAGGCGAAAGCGACGTCCTTGCCGAGCAGTCGGCCGAATTCACGGCACGCCTGGCACGCCACCGTCAGGAAGCTGCCATCCTGCAGCAACGTATCAATGCGCTGAATGATCAGATCGAAGGAATGGCAGCTCAGCAGATCGCAGTGGAACGGCAGATCGAGGTCGTCCAGGAGGAAGCAGAACGGAAGAAGGGGCTGCTGGACAAAGGCCTGACGGATCGGTCCGAGTATACGGCTCTGCTGCGAAGCGAGGCCGACCTTCTGGGCGAGCTTGGCCAGACGAAGGCGTCCATTCTGACATCGCGCACACAAATCGCCGAAGCCGAGGAACAAATAGCCAGGCTGAAGACGCAGCGCGTCGAGACGGCAATCTCCGAGCTCAACGAGGTGCGCGTCCAAATTGCTGACGCCGATGAGCAGCGACGTGCGGCCAAGGCCATTCTAGACCGGATCGTGATCCGGTCGCCGAGCGACGGGATCATCGTTGAAATGGCATTTAACAGCCGCGGGAGTGTTGTCCGTCCGGGCGACACCCTGCTCGAACTTCTTCCAACCGCATCCAGCCTGATGATTGAAGCACGCGTTTCCCCGCAGGATGTGGACGTCATCAAGGTGGGGCAAGAGGCGCGGTTGCGCTTCAGCGCGCTCAATACACGCACGACGCCGACCGTTGATGCGACCGTGTTCTACCTCTCGGCTGACCGGCTGGTCGATCAGAACAACAATGACCAGCCCTACTACACCGCGCGGTTGCGCATGACCGATGCGCTGCCGCCGGAAATCAAGATGGAGCAGATCTATCCCGGCATGCCGGTGGAAACCTACATCAAGACGAGCGAGCGCACCTTTTTCGAGTATCTGACGAGACCGATCGTTGACAGCTTCAATCGGGCGTTTCGGGAGGACTAAGCCGAAGACGTCGCTAAGCATAGACGATCGGCACGTAGGACCTGCCCGTCCTTGCTAATTAGCATATGTCAAGCGACTGTCGTAGTCGGCTGCTATGTCAAGCCATCCATCGTCCTCCAACAAGGGGTTGCATAGATGTCCTTCTTCTTTTCCCTCCCACGGCTCTATTTTGGGACCCGCCTGGCCGATCATATCGAGGGTAGCCCAGGTAACGACATCATCACCGGTCTTGGCGGTGATGACCGCATCGAGGCAGGCGCGGGGAATGACTTAGTCATTGCGGGGGACGGAAATGATCAGATCGAGGGCGGCGACGGCAGCGATCTGATCTCCGGCGGGCGGGGTTTCGACACTGCGATCTATTCGGGAAGCATATCCGATTATCGCCTGCCGCAGATCACACGCCTGTCCGACATCTTCTTTACGATGACCGACGCCGATGGTGATCAGGATATCCTCAACGATATCGAAGCCATCCGCTTTACCGCGAGCAGCTATACGCTCTATCTCGATGGCCGCAACAATGCCGTGCTTGCCGGCGACGATGCAGTGTCGACGGATGAGGACGGCGCACTTGCGATCAGTGCGCGCGACCTGACTGCGAACGACCGGGACTTCGATGGAGACCAGATCTCGGTCACTGCCGTTTCGGGGACAAGCACGGCCGGCGCATCCGTCTCGCTTGCGAGCGGTGTCGTCTCCTACGATCCAGGCAGTATTTTCCAGCACCTGAACGAAGGCGAAACCGCCGTCGACAGCTTCACCTATACGGTTGACGACGGCAGGGGCGGCACCGGCACTGCAACCGTGGAAGTGACGATCACCGGTGCGAATGATGCCGCTGTCATTACCGGAGATGCTAGCGGGTTGGTAACCGAGGCTGGTGGTGCCGGATCGGGAACGCCGGCCGCGACCGGCCGGCTCGTCGCCGACGACGTCGATAATGACGATCGCTTCCGAGCTGCGGGCGACCAGTCGAGCGTTATGGGCTACGGTACCTACAGCATCGACGAAGAAGGCAACTGGACCTATACGCTCGACAACGACAATGCAGATGTCGATGCGCTCGGCGATGGTGAGAGCCTCACCGACAGTTTCCCAGTCGTGAGTACGGACGGGACCGAACAGGACGTTACGATTACTATCAACGGGGCGGATGAAGCCGCTCCCGTCGCACCGCGCATAAACGAAATCCACTACGACAATGCCGGCACCGATACGGGCGAATTCATCGAGATCCGCGTCGCTGTCGGCGCCGATGTCTCCGGACTCTTGGTCGAACTCTATAACGGAAATGGCGGCTCCACCTATGGTTCGGCGGACGTTTCCAGCCTTTCGATGACCTCGGACGGCGAATACGACTATTACGTATGGGAGTTGCCGGCCAACGGCGTCCAGAACGGCGCGCCGGACGGCGTGGCGCTCTCCGATAACGGAACGCTGATCGAATTCCTGTCTTATGAAGGCAGCTTTACGGCGTCGAACGGAGCGGCTGCGGGCACGACCTCGACCGATATCGGTGTGGCGGAGGCGGGCAACGAGACTGCAGGCCTGTCGCTGCAGCGGACCGGTGACGGTCCGGCCGATTGGGTCGGTCCCCAGGACCAGACCCCAGGTGCCGCCAATGAAAGTGATCCCGGCGGTGGCGGTGAGCCGACCGCCTATCTCATTTCCGAGGTTCAGGGCAGCGGTACTGCCAGCTTCCTCGTCGGCGAATATGTGCTCGTTTCTGCAATCGTGACTTACACGGTTGCAGACGGCTTCTACCTTCAGGAGGAAGACGGCGATGCCGATGGGGACAGCACTACTTCGGAAGGCATCTTCGTCTTTACCGGGGGAACTCCGAGCGTGACCGTCGGCGACTATGTGGAAGTCGCCGGAACGGTGGCCGAATATTTCGATTTTACCGAAATCACCGATGTCACCGACATCATCTCCATTTCGAGCGGCAACGCTCAGCCGAGCTCGGCGGCGATCACTCTTTCACCGGACTTTGCCGCCAATCTCGAACATTACGAGGGAATGGCGATTACGCTGGCAAGCGGCACGGATGACCCGCTGACCGTGATCGAGAATTTCGATCTCGACCGTTATGGCGAAATCACGGTGTCTGCCGGCTCCCAATATCAGCCCACTCAGATTTATGACCCCACCACGCAGCAGGAAGAGATCCAGGCGCTGATGGAGGCCAATGCCAACAATCGGCTGACCCTGGACGACGGTTCGTCCGCCCAGAATCCGGACGAGTTCCGTTATGTCCCTGCCTCTGTCGGGGACAACGGCAACGGTTATCTGGATGCCGGCGATACATTCACCGAGGACGGGCCGACGCTGAGGCTCGGGGCGGAGCTCGTCGGATCGGTCGACGGTGTCCTCAGCTATAGTTTCGGTGAATACAAGATGCTGGTCGACGGCGTCCTGCCGGTCGACGAGACGACCAACGGGCTTGCCCGTCCGGATGCGCCGGACGATCTCGGTGGCCGGCTGACGGTGTCCAGCTTCAATCTTCTCAACTTCTTCACCACCCTGGATGATGGCTCCGGTGCGGGGTCGGGTCCCAACAATCTAGAGCCTCGCGGTGCGACCACTGCGGAGGATCTGGCGCGTCAGACCGACAAGATCGTGGAAGCAATGTTGCAGATCGACGCCAGCGTCTTCGGCCTGCAGGAGCTGGAGAACAATGGTTTCGACGATGCTTCGGCAATCGCAACCCTCGTCGACGCCTTGAACGCGGCCGCCGAACCAGGCGTAACCTATGCCTTCGTAGACCCGACCGAACCCGGTTCCGACGGCTTTATCGGGACGGATGCCATTACCACCGGCCTCATCTACAAGACCAACGAGGTCAGCCTCGTCGCATCTGATTTCCTTGTCTTCGACGACGGTGACCAGCAGCAGAGCCGGCCGGCCGTGACGGCGACATTTGCGGAGATTAGCACCGGCGAGCAATTCACCGTCTCGGTTAATCATCTGAAGTCGAAGGGCGGTACCGGTACGGGCGCCGATGCCGATCAGGGGGACGGGCAGGGCGCTTTCAACGCCACGCGGACGGCAGCCGCACAGCAACTCGCCGAATGGCTGTCGGCTGACAATCCTGACGGCTATCTTGCGCAAAACGACGTCAGCGATAGTGATGTCCTGATTATCGGTGACCTCAATTCCTATGCCCAGGAAGATCCGGTCGATGCCCTTCGGGATGCAGGCTATGCCGATCTGATCGACAGCTTCATCGGCCAGGAGAACGCGTTCAGTTACATCTTCGACGGACAGCAAGGAACGCTCGATCAGGGGCTATCTTCGCAGTCTCTTGCCAGCCAGGTCAGCGGTGTGGCGGAATGGCACATCAATGCGCAGGAACCCGATCTGCTCAGCTATTCCACCGAGTTCAAGAACCCGGCCTTCTACAATGACGATGTCTATGGAACGTCGGACCACGACCCATTGCTGATCGGCCTCAATCTGGGAGACAACGTGCTCGTGGCTTGATCTCCGGTGCGGCACGACGGCAGCGGAAGCTCTGCTGCAGTGAACTCGCCACAGTGATACGGCCCGGACCGCAAGATGGCCCCTGCAATAACATTTCCACGCATCGGAGTGCCAAAGGGTGCTCCGATGCGTGGAAATCGTGGAACGATCAAGATAAAGGGCGCCGCATTCCCAGGTTCGGCTTCGGCGCCTTCCGGACGTTGACGACCGAAGCGTTTCAGGGGTCGGGAACGACGACCAGTTTGCCGACGAAGTTCTTGGCCATGAAATCCGTTTGCGCCCGGTGGAATTCCGACAGCGGATAGACGCCGCCGACCAGCGGCCGGATTTTTCCGCTTTCGATATAGCCGACGAGGCGACGGAAATCGGCGCGGCTGCCCTGGCTGGAGCCGTGCAGTTCCAGTTGCTTCAGATACATCGTGCGTAGATCGAGTTGCACGACCGGGCCGGCAATCGCGCCTGCGGTCGTGTAGCGGCCCTCGGGACGTAGGATTTTCAGGAGATCATTGAACATAGGGCCGGCCACGAGATCGGCGACGACATCGATCGGTTCGCCGCCTGTCGCCTCGGCCACGGCATCGATGAGATCGCCCTTGCCGCGCGTCACCACCGCTTCGGCACCGATATCGAGCATGGCGCTTTCCTTGCCGGGGCCTGCGACGGCGATGGGAATGGCGCCGCGCGCCCGCGCAAGCTGGATGATCGCCGAGCCGACGCCGCCCGAAGCACCGGTGACAAGCACCCGTTCACCGGCTGAGAGCCTCGCCCGCTCCAGCATTCGCTCGCCGGTCAGATAGGCACAGCAGAACGTGGCAAGCTCGATGTCGCTCATGTCTGTGTCAACCACATGAGCGTTCTCGGCCGGCAGCGTCATGTATTCGGCATAACCGCCGTCGCGGCCGTGCCCCATGTAATCGATGTCCGCGAGGCTGTCGTCCTCACGGTTATAGATGGAGAAATCGACCATCACCCGTTCGCCGATCCGCGCCGGATCGACGCCCTCGCCGACAGCGACGACGTGGCCGACGGTATCGGCGCCCTGGATGCGTGGGAAAGTGAGCGTGTTGCCCTGCCGCCGCCAGGTGGAGACGGCGCCGGGGTCATCCTCGGTGCCATAGGCACCCTGGCGCACCCAGACATCGGTATTGTTCATACCGCAGCCTGTCACGCGGATGAGAACCTCACCCGCGAAAGGTTTCGGCACCAGAACGTCCTGCTGGTAGACGAGCTTGTCGAGCCCACCGTGGCCGGTCAGCAGGACCGCCGCCATCGTTTCGGGGATTGAAACCATAATGTCTTTTCTCCCGTCAGCGGTTGGCGAAGACATTTTCGATCGCTTCAGCCGTCGCCTTTACGACGATATCCGCTTCCTTACGCGTGAGGCAAAGGGGCGGCGCAAAGCCGAGGATATCCCCCTGGGGCATCGCGCGGCCGATGACGCCGCGCTCCAGAAGTGCAGTTGCAATCTGCGGTCCGATCTTCTGAGAGGGATCGAAGAATCTCCGATCGTCCTTGTCCTCCACGAATTCGACCGCTGCCATGAGGCCGTCACCGCGCACCTCGCCGACATGCTTGTGGTCGGCAACGGCTTCGGCAAGCCTGGAGCGGAAATAGCCCCCGGTTTCGGCGGCATTCCGCACCAGTCCCATCTCGTCGATCAGTTCGAGATTGGCGATACCGGCTGCCGCGCAGATCGGATGGGCTGAATAGGTCCAGCCATGACCGATCGCACCGAGCTGATCGGAACCCTGTACGAGGACCTGCCAGAAACGGTCGGAGACGATTGTGCCGGACAACGGTGCATAGGCGGAAGTCAGACCCTTGGCGATGGTGATGAGGTCCGGCTTCATGCCGTAATGGTCGGAGCCGAACATCGTGCCGAGGCGGCCGAAGCCGGTCACGACCTCGTCGGCGACGAGCAGGATTTCATATTTCTGAAGCACGGCCTGGATCTTTTCCCAGTAACCTTTCGGCGGCGGAACGATGCCGCCGGTGCCGAGGATCGGCTCACCGATGAAGGCGGCGATCGTCTCTGGACCTTCCGAGAGGATCAGTTCCTCCAGCTTGTCGGCGCAATTTTGCGAGAACTGTTCCTCGCTCATCGACCGGTCCGGCCGGCGGAAATAATAAGGCGCTTCTGTATGTACGATCGGCACGCGCGGCAGATCGAAGGCCTTGTGGAAGAGTTCGAGGCCGGTGAGGCTGCCGGTCATGACGCCGGAGCCGTGATAGCCACGCCAGCGCGAGATGATCTTCTTCTTTTCGGGCCGGCCGAGGATGTTGTTGTAGTACCAGATCAGCTTGATGTTGGTCTCGTTGGCATCGGAGCCGGAAAGGCCGAAATAGACCCTGGACATGCCCTCCGGCGCCCGGTCGACAATCATCTTGGCAAGCGTGATCGAGGCTTCCGTGCCATGCCCGACATAGGCGTGGTAATAGGCGAGATTCCTTGCCTGTTCGGCGATGGCATCGGCGATCTTCTGGCGGCCGTAGCCGACATTGACGCAGTAGAGACCGGCAAACGCATCGAGGCTGGTGCGGCCGTTCTTGTCGGTGATGTAGACACCTTCGCCGCTGCCGATCACCCGGGTTGGCGTTTCTCCGCGCGCATGCATACCCATATGGGTCGACGGATGGAAGAAATGGTCCCGGTCCCAAGCGGTGAGTTCGTTGTTTCTTTCGAGCATGGTTCTATCCTTCAAGGTTATGGGACCACTCAGGCGGTGGTGTCGATGCAGAGGTATTTGAGTTCGGTGAAGGCCTCGATGCCGTGGCGGGAGCCCTCGCGTCCGACGCCGGACTGTTTCCAGCCGCCGAAGGGGATCGGCCCGCCGGTGATCTTCACGCGATTGATCGCGACCATTCCATATTCGAGCGCGCGCCCAAGGCGCATCTGTCGCGCGCCGTTTTCGGTGACCACATAAGCGACGAGCCCGTATTCGGTGTCGTTGGCGCGGGCGACGACTTCTTCTTCCGTGTCAAAGGCCGTGACGGCCGCGACCGGTCCGAAGGTTTCCTCGCGCATGATGGCCGCATCTGCCGGCACATCGGTGATAAGCGTCGGTTCGAAGAAAAGCGGACCGGCCTTGTGCCGCTCGCCGCCAGCCAGCAGTCTTGCGCCCTTGTCGAGCGCATCCTTCACCTGCGCCTCGACCTTCATCACGGCCCGCTCATGCATCAGCGGGCCGATATCCACGCCTTCGGCAAGCCCGTCGCCGACCCTCAGAGCGGCGATCCGCCTGGCGAAAGCCGCATTGAACGCATCGAGGATGGGTCGCTGGACGAATATCCGGTTGGCGGCGAGGCAGTCCTGGCCAGAGGTCGCGAACTTGGCGGCAATAGCGATATCGGCGGCGCGATCGATATCGGCGTCGTCGAAGATGATCAGGGGCGCATGGCCGCCGAGTTCCATCACCAGCCGCTTCATCGTGGGTGCGCATTGAGTGGCGATCAGCCGGCCGACCTCGGTGGAACCGGTGAAGCTCATCGCCCGCACCTGTGTATCTTCGCAAAGTCGACCGACGATGGTGGCGGCATCGCCCGTCACGACGTTGAACACGCCCGCCGGTATTCCGGCGCGTTCGGCGAGTTCGGCAAGCGCGAGTGCTGAAAGCGGCGTTTCGGAGGAGGGATGGGCAACGACCGTGCAGCCGGCGGCAAGCGCTGCCCCCACCTTGCGTGTCACCATGGCGGAGGGGAAGTTCCACGGGGTGACGACGCCAACGACGCCAAGCGCTTCCCGCCGGACGATCATTTCCGCGCCCAGGAGATGGCTGGTGACGCTCTCCGCATTCACGCGCTTGCCCTCCTCGGCATACCACTCGATGAAGGAGGCCGCATAGTCGATCTCTCCGTGGGATTCGGCGAGCGGCTTGCCCTGTTCCAGCGTCATGAGTAGGGCTAGATCCTCCTTGGCTGCCAGCATCAGGCGGCACCATTCCCTGAGGATTGCTGCCCGTTCCTGCGGCAACTTTGCCCGCCAAGCAGGAAAGGCGGCCGTGGCGGCATCGATTGCCGCGCTGGTCTCTTCCGCGCCGAGGCTCGCGACCCAGGCAAGCGTCGCAGAAGAGGTGGGATCGGTGACCTGAAAGCTGCTGCCCCCGGCGCCGGCAACCCAGCGCCCATCCACATAGGCTAGATCGCGCAGCAGGTGACGGTCGGTGAGACGCGTCAGGGCCTCGTGATAGGCGGGGCGAGCAAAAATTGCGGTCATGGCCAGATCCTCGTTCAGGGTCGTGGCCCAAGTATCGCCTCGCTGAAGCGAGAGATTGTCCATTCCTGAGCGGGAAAAGAGAGAGATGGTCTAAACTGACCCGGCCTTGCAGAGAGATTGTCTAGGGCTGCTGACTATCGTCTCTCCCGAAGAGAGCAGCAAGGGGCACGCCCGTTTCCTCCTTCACGGTCTTAGTGACGATGTAGGTGAAATAGCGCTCGATGCCGAGTTCGCGGTTGAGCAGGTTGTCGATCAGGCGCTGGTAGGCGTCGATATCGGAAGCAACGATCTTCGCGATATAGTCGACGCCGCCGCCGACGGACCAGCAGGCGGTGATCTCCGGAATCGCCGCCACGACCCGCTCGAAACGGTCGAAATCGATCTGGCGATGGTTGGCGAGCGTGATCTCCACCATGACGCTGGCGATCGGCGCGATCTTTCGCGGCGCAAGCCGGGCATGATAGCCGGCGACGATGCCCGCCTTTTCAAGCTTGCGCAGGCGCATCCAGCAGGGGGTCGGAGAGAGGCCGACCTTTTCCGCCAGCGCCAGCTTCGTGATGCGGCCATCATTCTGGACTGCTTCCAGAATGCGTAAGTCTATGGCGTCAAGCTTCATGGAGGTTCCCGTCTGCATCACTGTTGAGAAAGACAATGAAAATTCGTTTTGCCATTGTCAATTGAACTGATTTTAAGCACAGTCGAATTCATGACAAATTGGCGTCCCGATCCATCCCAGCTCCGCCGACCGGCCTATCTTTCGCTCGCCGAGCAGATCGCGCGCGCTATTCAGGAGGGCAAGCTTGTCAACGGGACCAAGCTGCCGACCCATCGCCGTATGGCCGAGGATCTTGGCCTGTCGGTCCAGACGGTCAGCCGGGCCTATGACGATCTCATCCGCCGCGGGCTGATTTCCGGCGAGATCGGGCGTGGCAGTTTCGTGCAGACGCAGCCACGCGAGCCGGAACCACCCTACCTGCCGGAGAGGCTTGGCGAGGTGATCGACCTTTCGATCCTGAAACCGGTCTGCGAGCAGATCCATGTCGAGAAGATGCGGCAGGCTTTTGCCTGGCTCTCTGAAAACCTGCCGGCGAGTTCCGCCTTGTCGTTCCGGCCCAACATGGTCTTCCCGCGTCATCGCGCCGTCGCCACTGAATGGCTGGCGCGTTGCGGTTTGGACGTTTCGCCGCTCAATGTCAGCTTGACCAACGGGGCGACGTCGGGGATGACAACGGCGTTGATGAGCGTCGCACCGCCCGGTTCGACGGTCGCCACAGAAGTAGTCAGCCACCATACGCTCGTTCCGCTCTCGACCTATCTCGGCCTGCATCTCGAAGGGCTGGCGATCGACGAGGAGGGCATGATCCCCGAAGCGCTGGACGAGGCCTGCCGCAAGGGTCCGATCCGGGCGATCTTTCTGCAGCCTTCGGTCATCAACCCGATGGCCGCTCTGATGAGCGCGGGTCGTCGGGAGGCGCTTGCGGCGGTTGCCTCCAGGCATGACATCGCCATCATCGAAAACGACGTTCTCGGTCCGATGGTCGAGGGCCGCGCACCGCCGATGGCCGCGTTTGCGCCGGAGCGGACGCTCTACGTGACGACATTTACCAAGACGACTGTTCCAGGATTGCGGATCGGATATCTTGTCGCGCCGGACCGCTATGTTGCCGCCGTCGCGAACCGACATCTGGTCTCCAACTGGATGGCAACGCCGGCGATGGCGGAGATCGCGACGCGCTGGGTCGCCGATGGCACGGCCATGGAATTGGTCGCCTGGCAGCGCCGCGCGCTTGCCAGCCGTCATGCCATCGCTGCCGAAATGCTGGCGGGTTTGCCGTATCGGGCGCATCCCCAGAGTCTGCATGTATGGCTACCGCTTTCCTGCGGTCATACCGAAGATGCCTTCGTGGCGCAGGCTCGGTTGCGCGGCGTCGGGATCGCGCCCGGCAAGTCGTTCCATACGACCGATCACGGGTGGACGCCCGCCGTCCGCATCTCGCTCGGATCGACGACGGAGAGCGAACTGCGTACCGGGCTCGGGATCGTTGCTTCGCTGGCGCAGGGAAACCCTCAAGAGCTGCTGCTTGCGATTTGATGCTGGCGCCTGTGGTTTGTGCAGGTAAACAAATATTGTCATGATATTATTTTCCGAATTGACATGATTTCGAGAGGCCGTCATCGTTGATGCATTGCTTGTCTCAACAGGGAGAGACATGAATGCCGTCACCCATCATCCGTATCGACAACATCGTGAAGAGGTTCGGTCCGCTGACCGTTCTCGACGGGTTATCAATGGATGTGATGCCGGGGGAGAAGCTGGCGCTGATCGGCCCTTCCGGCTCGGGCAAGACGACGATCCTGCGCATCCTGATGACGCTGGAATCGATCAGCGGCGGACATATCGAGGTCGACGGCGAGCAGCTTTATCACATGAAGAAGGGCGCCGATCTGGTTCCCGCCGACGAGCACCATCTTCATCGCATGCGCAAGAAGATCGGCATGGTCTTCCAGCACTTCAATCTGTTTCCGCACAAATGCGTTCTCGACAACATCACGCTGGCGCCGATGCTGACCCAGGGCGTGGCGCGTTCAGACGCCGAAAAGCGGGCGATGGAATTGCTGGACATGGTCGGCATGGCGGACAAGGCGAAAAGCGTGCCGGCGCAGCTTTCCGGCGGTCAGAAGCAGCGTGTGGCGATCGCCCGTGCGCTCGCGCTTTCTCCGAAGATCATGCTGTTCGACGAAGTGACGTCGGCGCTCGATCCCGAACTCGTCGAAGAAGTGCTGAGTGTCATGAAGCGGCTCGCGGCCGAGACCGACATGACCATGCTTCTCGTGACGCACGAGATGGGCTTTGCCCACGATTTTGCGGATCGCGTGCTGTTTTTCGATCGCGGCAAGATCGTTGAGGAAGGTAGGCCGGAGGAGATTTTCAGCAATCCCAGGCAGGAGCGCACGCAGACGTTCCTTCGCAAGATCATCGCGGCGGGGCACCGCGTCTGACCGCCGGCGGCGGCGACATAGCCCGAAGACATAATCAGGAAACCAGAGGAGTAGGGAACAATGAAGACAAGAATTCTCGCAACCGCTGCCAGCATTGCGGCCTTTATCGCCGTTGCCGGCGGCATGTCTGCATCCGCAGCGGATTTGGAGGAGCTTAAGGAGCAGGGGTTTGCCCGTATCGCCATCGCCAACGAGCCGCCCTATACGGCAGTCGGTGCCGACGGTAAGGTGTCGGGTGCGGCGCCTGATGTCGCCCGCGTCATTTTCGAGCGTCTCGGCGTCAAGGAGGTCGTTGCCTCGATCTCCGAATATGGCGCGATGATCCCCGGCCTTCAGGCCGGCCGTCACGATGCCATTACCGCCGGTCTGTTCATGAAGCCGGAGCGTTGCAACGCGGTTGCCTATTCCGAGCCGATCCTTTGCGATGCGGAAGCTTTTGCCGTCAAGAAGGGCAATCCGCTGAAGCTGACGAGCTACAAGGACATCGCCGACAACACCAATGCGAAAATCGGGGCACCCGGCGGCGGCACCGAGGAGAAGCTCGCGCTTCAGGCCGGCGTGCCTCGCGATCGTGTCATCGTCGTGCCGGACGGGCAGAGCGGTCTCAAGATGCTTCAGGACGGTCGCATCGATGTCTATTCGCTTCCGGTTCTTTCGATCCACGATCTGCTCGACAAGGCGAAGGATCCAAACCTTGAGGTCGTCGCACCGGTCGTCGGTGCGCCGGTCTATTGCGATGGCGCGGCCTTCCGCAAGCAGGATGTAGCGCTGCGCGATGCCTTTGATGTGGAGCTCAAGAAGCTGAAGGATTCTGGCGAGTTCGCCAAGCTCATCGAACCCTACGGATTCTCCGCCAAGGCTGCGATGTCGACCACCCGCGACAAGCAGTGTGCTGCCGCGCAGTAATGAATTTACCCCTTACGCCGGGTGCACCGGCGGTGCCGTGTCGGCCTTCTCCCTCGCTCACGGGGAGAAGGTACCGGCAGGTGGATGAGGGGCAAACTCGTCGGAAGAGACTGGGAAACAAGGCCTGATGATCGACTGGTCCGGCTATCTGTCGCTGATTCTGGAAGGCGCACTGGTAACGCTGCAGCTGACTATTATGGGGTCGGCTCTCGCGCTGGTGATGGCTTTCCTGGCCGGGCTCGGCCGGCTGTCGCGCTTCTTCGTCGTGCGGGCGCTTGCTACGACCTACATCGAGTTCTTCCGCGGCACGTCGATCTTCGTGCAGCTCTTCTGGGTCTATTTCGTGCTTCCTTTTGCGGGGCTCACTCTCACGCCCCTTCAGGCGGGGGTTCTGGCGCTGGGGCTGAACGTCGGCGCTTACGGCGCAGAAGTTGTCCGCGGTGCCGTGAAGGCGATTGGACGGGAGCAGGGGGAGGCTTGTATCGCCCTCAATCTTTCCCGCTATCAGCGCCTGCGCCACGTAATCCTGCCGCAGGCGCTGCCCTTGATGCTGCCCACTTTCTGCAACAACGCCATCGAGCTTTTGAAGGGCACGGCCGTCGTATCGCTGATCTCGCTGACGGACCTGACTTTTCAGGCGCAGGTCGTCCGTGCTCAGACCGGCAATACGCTCGTCCCCTTCACGACGATCCTCATTCTCTACTTCGTCATGGCCTGGGCGATTTCAACGGCGATGCGCTGGCTGGAGCGGCGGATGACGCGCAGCCTCGATGGCGTGAGGACCTGACCATGGAATGGGATTGGGATTTCGTCTGGCAGATCATGCCGACCCTTCTCGAAGGGTTCAAGATCACCATACTGGCGACCATTCTCGGTGCGGCGGTGGCTGCGGTGATCGGTCTCGCGCTCGCCATTGCGCGCCGTTCGCCGATCGCCGCGGTCTCGCGCACCGTTGGCTTCGTCTCGGAATTCATCCGCGGCACGCCGCTTCTCGTGCAGCTCTATTTCATCTTCTACGTGCTGCCGGATATCGGCATCCGGCTGTCTCCGCTGGTCGCGGGCGTGATCGGCATCGGCGTCCACTATGCGACCTATACGGCCGAAGTCTATCGGGCCGGCATCGAGAACGTGCCGCGCGGCCAGTGGGAAGCGGCGAGAGCGGCAAATCTCACCACACGGCAAGCCTGGATCCATGTCATCCTGCCGCAGGCCTTGCCACCGATGATCCCGGCGCTAGCCAATTATTTCATCGCGATGTTCAAGGAAACGCCGCTGCTCTCGGCCATCACCGTGCTGGAGCTGATGAACCAGGCGAAGAGCATCGCCAACAGCAACTACCGCTACATCGAGCCGATGACACTGGTCGGCGTCTTCTTCCTCGCGGTCAGCCTGGTTTCAGTCGTCGGACTGTGCTGGCTCGAGGAACGCTATGCCCGGATGGATGACTGAGATGACTTCTGTTGAGATAAGCCTCGCCGGCAGGAAGCCGCGACTGGACGACCGCCCGCTCCAAAAGCGGATCGGCCTCATCATTCTCGCCACCGACCACACGACGGAAGCCGATTTCCAGCGCATGGTCGCGAGCGAGCGCATCGGCGTCTATGTCAGCCGCATTCCCTATGCCAATCCGACGACGCCGGAGAACCTGTTAAAAATGCAGCCGGTGCTGACCGAAGGCGCCTCGCTTATCCTACCGGACGAGGCGCTGGATGCGGTCATGTATTCCTGCACCTCCGCCTCGGTGGTGATCGGCGATGCACGGATCGAGGAGGCGATCCGCGTCGCCAAGCCGGATGTTCCCGTCGTGACGCCGACGGCGGCATCCGTGAAGGGCCTCAAGGGGGTGGGCGCAAGCCGCATCTCGATCCTGACGCCCTATACCGTGGAAACGAGCCGGCCGATGGCCGACTATTTTGCCGGCCTCGGCTTCACGATCGACCGTTTCACCTGCCTGGGTTTCGAGGACGATCGCGAAATGGCGCGCATCGCCCCGGACGAGATCGTCTCGCTTGCCTGCGAGGCAATGGCGCCGGAGTCGGAAGCGCTTTTCATCTCCTGCACGGCGGTCCGCGCTGCACTGGTCGCGGCACGCATCGAGGCCGAGATCGGCAAGCCGGTCGTCAGCAGCAATCTCGCCACAGCCTGGGCCTGTCTGCGGCTCTGCGGCGAAATTGCACCGCGTCCCGAACTGGGCATGCTGATGACGAAGCCCTATCCGGAAGGCTGAGCTGATGAGGGAGAAGACCTTGCCGGTTCAGATCGATAATATCCGCGCCGCCGCCGCGCGTGTCGATGGCCGCGTACTCCGCACCCCAATGGTGGAGTCGGGGGCGCTGAGTGAACGCGTTGGTGCGCCGGTTCATCTGAAGCTGGAGCATCACCAGACCACCGGCAGCTTCAAGCTGCGCGGCGCGACCAACGCCGTTCTGTCCCTTTCTGCAGAAGAGCGCGCACGGGGCGTCGTGGCCGCGTCTACCGGCAATCACGGCCGGGCGCTCGCCTTTGCCGCGAGAGCGGAAGGTTCGCTTGCGACCATCTGCATGTCGTCGCTCGTGCCGGAGAATAAGGTCTCGGAAATCCGTCGTCTCGGCGCACGTGTTCGCATCATCGGGCGTTCGCAGGACGAGGCGCAGGAGGAGGTGGCTAGGCTGGTCACGGAAGAGGGGCTGGTCGTGGTGCCGCCCTTCGATCATCCGGCGGTCGTCGCGGGGCAAGGCACGCTCGGCCTTGAGATTGTCGCGCAGGTGCCGGAGGTCGAGACTGTTCTGGTGCCGCTGTCCGGTGGCGGGCTTGCGGCCGGCATTGCCGCTGCTGTGAAAGGTTTGAAACCATCGGCTCGAGTCATCGGCCTGACGATGGAACGCGGTGCGGCAATGAAGGCGAGTCTTGATGCCGGCGGGCCGGTTCTGGTTGAGGAACTGCCGAGCCTTGCGGATTCGCTCGGCGGCGGCATAGGCCTCGATAACCGCGTCACCTTCCCCATGTGCCGCGAACTTCTCGATGACGTGGTTCTGCTTTCCGAAGCCGAGATCGCGGCCGGGATGCGGCATGCCTATGCCGTTGAGCGCGAAGTCATCGAAGGTGCTGCAGCCGTCGGCATCGCGGCGCTGTTGGCGGGCAAGGTCGCAAGTCGAGGCCCGATCGTCGCCATTCTCTCCGGCCGCAACGTCGACATGGAACAGCATCGGCGGGTGATCAACGGCGACGTGATCTATGGCAAGGACGCCGCATGAGCCGGATGGTCATTCTCACCGAAAAAGACCTGCGCAAGCTCGTTCCGCTCGATCGTGAGGCGGTTGCTTGTGTCGAAGATGCCTTCCATGCGCTCGCCACCAAGCCGGTCGCCATGCCGCCTATCCTGCGACTTGATATTCCCGAACATCGCGGCGAGGTGGATGTGAAGACGGCCTATGTGCCGGGCATCGAAGGTTTTGCCATCAAGATCAGCCCCGGCTTCTTCGACAATCCGAAGATCGGCCTGCCGAGCACGAACGGCATGATGGTCCTCCTGTCCAGCCGCACCGGTCTCGTGCAGGCGCTGCTGCTCGATAACGGCTATCTGACCGATGTCCGGACGGCCGCGGCCGGCGCGGTTGCCGCAAAACATCTTTCGCGTCCGGATTCGACCGTTGCGGCGATCTTCGGTGCGGGTATGCAGGCGTGCCTTCAGCTTGAGGCTCTGACGCTGGTCCGTCCGATCCGCGAGGCACGCATCTGGGCACGCGACGCCGCAAAAGCAGAGGCCGTGGCTGCCGATCTGACGACCAGACTCGGGTTTCCGGTTCGCGCCGAGGCCGATCCAGAGGCCGCGGTCGCGGGTGCCGATATCATCGTCACCACCACACCGTCGGAAAAGCCGATCCTGAAGGCAGACTGGCTGCGGCCCGGTCAACATGTGACTGCCATGGGCTCTGATGCCGAGCACAAGAACGAGATAGATCCGGCGGCGATTGCCAAAGTCGATGTCTACGTCGCCGACAGCCTGAAACAGACGCGGCGGCTAGGGGAGTTACATCATGCCATAGAGGCAGGGCTCGTTTCACCGGATGCGGAGTTTCCGCAACTCGGTGAAGTCGTCGCCGGCCTTCGCCGCGGTCGCGAGAGCGTCGGACAGATCACGCTTGCCGACCTCACCGGTACGGGCATCCAGGATACCGCCATCGCCACGCTTGCCTTCGCGCGAGCGGATGCCGCCGGCGCTGGCACCGCATTCGAAAGCTGAGCCGACCTTGTGCCGGATAATGAAGGGAAGAAACATGACCCAGCCCAATCTCAAATTCTCGCTCGGCGAATATGCCGCGCGGCTGGAAAAGACACGGCGCGCCATGGAGGCGAAGGGGATCGACCTGCTGATCGTCAGCGATCCATCCAACATGGCCTGGCTGACGGGTTATGACGGATGGTCGTTCTATGTGCACCAGGCCGTCATCGTGCCGCCGTCCGGCGAGCCGATCTGGTTTGGCCGCGGACAGGACGCCAACGGTGCCAAGCTCACGGCGTATCTGAAGCATGAAAACATTGTCGGGTATCCGGACCACTACGTGCAGTCGACCGAGCGCCATCCGATGGATTACCTCTCCGGCATCCTCACGGATCGCGGCTTCGGCACGCTGACGATCGGCGTCGAGATGGACAATTACTGGTTCTCGGCCGCCGCTTTCGCTTCCCTGCAGAAACACCTGCCGAATGCCCGCTTCGTGGATGCGACGGCGTTGGTGAGCTGGCAGCGCGCGGTCAAAAGCGAGACGGAGATCAAGTACATGCGCAATGCGGCACGCATCGTCGAGGCGATGCATGCGCGAATCTTCGACAAGATCGAGGTCGGCATGCGCAAATGCGATCTCGTCGCCGAGATCTACGATGCCGGCACGCGCGGCGTCGACGGGATCGGGGGCGACTATCCGGCAATCGTGCCCTTGTTGCCGTCGGGAAGGGAGGCATCGGCGCCGCATCTGACTTGGGACGACCGGCCGATGAAGGAGGGTGAGGGCACCTTCTTCGAGATCGCCGGCTGCTACAATCGCTATCATGTGCCGCTGTCGCGCACGGTCTTCCTCGGCAAGCCGACGCAAGCCTTTCTCGATGCGGAAAAGGCGACGCTGGAAGGCATGGAAGCCGGTCTCGCGGTCGCCAAGCCCGGCAATACCTGCGAGGACATCGCCAACGCCTTCTTTGCGGTGCTGAAGAAATACGGGATCGTCAAGGACAACCGCACGGGCTACCCGATCGGTCTTTCCTATCCGCCGGACTGGGGCGAGCGCACGATGAGCCTGCGCCCCGGCGACCGCACCGAGTTGAAGCCCGGCATGACCTTCCATTTCATGACCGGCCTCTGGCTGGAGGACATGGGTTTCGAGACGACGGAGAGCATCCTCATCACCGATACCGGCGTCGAATGCCTGGCGAACGTGCCGCGCAAGCTGATGGTCAAGGATTGAGACGGCGATGAGCGAGACAGCTTTACGGCCGTCGCCGATCAGCCCGACGGTGGATTTCGACACCGAGGGTGTGCAGCACGGTTTCCTGCGGCTGCCCTACAGCCGCGACGATTCCGCCTGGGGATCGGTGATGATCCCGATCACGGTCATCCGCAACGGGAGCGGACCGACCGCACTCCTGACTGGCGGCAATCACGGCGACGAGTACGAAGGGCCGATTGCGCTCTTCGATCTCGCGCGCTGCCTGAAGGCGGAGGACGTCAGCGGCACGGTGATCATCGTTCCGGCGATGAACTATCCGGCATTTGTAGCAGGAACGCGGACGTCGCCGATCGACAGGGGTAATCTCAACCGCAGCTTTCCCGGCCGTCCGGACGGGACGGTGACGCAGAAGATCGCGGACTACTTCCAGCGGGAACTCTTGCCTCGCGCCGATATCGTCCTCGACTTCCATTCGGGCGGTAGAACTTTGGATTTCCTACCGTTCTGCGCCGCGCACATCCTGCCGGACAAGGATCAGGAAGCTCGTGCCTTCGAGTTGGTGGAGGCGTTTTCCGCACCTTATTCGATGAAGATGCTCGAAATCGACGCGGTCGGCATGTACGACACCGCGGCCGAGGAAATGGGCAAGGTCTTCATCACTACCGAGCTTGGCGGCGGCGGCACGGCGACGGCAAAAAGCGCGGGCATCGCCAAGCGCGGCGTCATGAACGTGCTGCGCCATACCGGCATCGTCGCGGGAGGGGCTGAGGCCGGACAAACGACCTGGCTCGATATGCCGGACGGCAACTGCTTTTCCTTCGCCGAGGAGGGCGGGTTGATCGAGCCTATCTTTGACCTCGGAGACGAGGTCCGCGAGGGTGCCGTGGTGGCTCGTATCTATCCAACCGGACGAACCGGGGCACCGCCTATCGAAGTCCGCGCAAAGATGGATGGTATCTTGTGCGCACGGCATTTCCCGGGATTGATGAAGGCCGGCGATTGCGTGGCGGTCATCGCGGTCATTGTTGTCTGACCTGACCTGAACAAGCGCAGAGCGGTCCGCCCTGGTAGGGGGGATCTGTGCGGCCCCCGGGCGGGTCGTCCGGATGCTTGAACGGACCGTTGCAAATTTCCAATTCGATGCTCCGGCGAAAAAAGCTTTGACCTTGCGGCAGAATAGATTGTCCGCAACAGAACGATCTGCTGACCCAGTTCTTCAGATTTCCAGCATAATAGAACCTCCGAAAGACGGACCGACTTCGGGGCTTCGGTGACCGGAAAGTCCACTTTGCGGCGCGTCCAGGCAACCAGCCTATTTGCGGAGATAAAACTATTCCAAATCGGAATGAGCTATTTGCAATTAGCATTAGACGCTCTATCCGATCTGGATCATCATGCCCAAAATATCGTCTCGCCTATTTTGTAGGCATTCCGGTGGCTAGCCGGTGGACCATTTTATTGGGCTTGAGTCTTTGCGATGGACGAACAAAAGGCAAGGCACCGTTTTTATCTGCCGGTCGACGAATGTCACCAGCTCTATATCGAGGAATATGGTGCTCATGACGGCATTCCGGTCGTGGTTTTGCATGGAGGGCCGGGCGCCGGCATTTCCCGCAAGCATGTAGAGACATTTGACCCATCGGCATTCCGCGTCGTCACTTTCGATCAGCGTGGTGCCGGGCGTTCCGTCCCGTCTGCAAGCCTCCACGACAACACGACCGATGCCCTCATTGCCGATATTGAGGCTATTCGCGAAAAGCTTGGGATCGATCGGTGGCTTGTGGCCGGTGGTTCGTGGGGTAGCTGTCTTGCGCTGGCCTATGGTGAGGCGCATCCCGAACGATGCCTCGGCTTTCGACTGCATGGTATTTTCCTGGGCGGACAGGAAGATATAGATTGGTGGTTCCATGGCGCACGTTCGATCTTTCCCGATCAGTGGGAAGAGTTCGCGAGTTTCGTGCCGGAAGAGGAACGCGCCGACCTCCTTGCTGCCTATTACCGACGCCTGACAAGCGGCAACGCACATGAGGAAGTGGCGGCTGCCTTAAGCCTGCGCGGCTTTTCCGCGAAAACCCAGACTTTCCTTCCCGATCCGGGCCATGTGGCCGCATTGATGGAACCGACAGCAGCGCTCGCCGTGGCGAGACTCTTCACTCATTACTGCGTGAATGGTGCTTTTCTGGAACCAGGACAATTGTTGCGCGACATCGATCGGATCAGACATCTTCCCTGTGAAATCGTGCAGGGACGATACGACACCGTCACGCCGATGCTTTCCGCCTGGCGACTGCATCGTGCCTGGCCGGAAGCCGGCTTTTCGATCGTCACCGAAGCAAACCACCAATCCACCAAAGGCCCTCTTTTCGATGAGCTGAAGGCGGCGACCGAGCGGCTTCGCAAGCGAATGACCCCGATCACCCCCAAAGAGGGGGAATACGCATGAGCAGGATGATGTCTACCTTCAATGCGGCCGCCATCGCGCCCTTTCTTGAAATCCGTTCGGTGAAATCGCCGGCGATATCCCCTGATGGAACACTTCTCGCATATCTCTGCGACGCAAGCGGCTTCAACCAGATATGGATCAGGCCGCTTGCCGGTGGCGCGGCACGACAGGTCACGGATATGCCGGAGCCAGTCGGCGCGTTGGCCTTCAACCCGAAAAGTCGGGATATCCTGTTCACGACGGATTGCGGCGGCGACGAACGCCATCAGCTTTGGCTCCTGCCGGACACATCCGGTCCACCCGTCGCGCTGACGGATGCGCTCGGTGTCGTTCATCTATGGGGTGCCTGGTCTCCGGATGGGCAACGCATCGCCTATGCCTCCAACGCTCGCTCGCCTCGCGATATGGACATCCATGTCATGGACCTCTCGACGCAGGTGGCGACCTGCGTCCGCGAGGGGGACGGCATGCGGGAAGTCCTGGCTTTCTTTCCCGATGGGCAATCGCTGCTCGTCCGTGAGTCCCTGCGTTCGGGCAATGATCAGGACATGTATCGCCTCGATATCGCGACGGGACGCTTGACGCCGCTTATGCCGCATCAAGGGCGTGCTCGCTATCTCGCCGCCCGCCTGTTCAAGGACGGCCGCGGCGGCCTTGCCGTCTGCGATCAGGGAAGCGATTTCATGGGCATCCGGCAGTTTCCAGCCGAGGGCGGAGAGACGGCAAACATTTTCGATATGTCCGGACGCAATATCGAGGCGCTGGCGCTTTCGCCCGACCAGCAGAAAATCGCTTTCGTCCTCAATGATGAGGGGTGGAGCCGTATCGGCCTCTGCGACCGCGAGGGCCGTTCCATCCGGATGTTCGAGGGGCATCCGCCCGGCGTCGTGACATCGCTTGCCTTTACTCCCGACAGCCGATCGCTTGTCTTCCCGCTCGAAGGTGCGGCGACGCTGCCCGGTATCTGGAAACTCGATCCGGAGAACGGCAGCTTCGAACCCCTGGTGACGGTCGATGGTGCGGGGACGGATACCGGGTCCTTCGTCGAACCTCTCGTGGAACGCTTCGAAAGCTTCGATGGGCGGATGGTGCCGGCTCTCGTCTATCAGCCGACTTCCCCACCCCCCGAAACTGGATATCCCGTGCTCTTCATCGTGCATGGCGGCCCGGAGATGCAATGGAAACCGGACTTCCGCGCCGATGTGCAGTTCCTGGTCTCTCAAGGTGTGATGGTGGTCGCCCCGAATGTCCGCGGCAGCACCGGTTATGGCCGCGCCTGGCATGAACTCGATGACCGTGAGAAGCGCATGGACTCGGTCGCAGACCTGCGGGCCATTCGGCTTGCCATCGGCGCGCGTAAGGACGTGAACGCGGCACGTATCGGCATTTTCGGTCGCTCCTATGGCGGCTTCATGGTGCTGTCCGCGCTGACGGAGGATCCGGATCTGTGGGCGCTTGGCGTCGATTTCTATGGTGTCTGCAATTTCCTGACCCATCTGCTCGCCACCGGTCCGTGGGGGCGCCAGCAGCGTGCCGCCGAATATGGCGAGCCGGCGGTGATGCGCGAGGCGCTGGAGCGCTTCTCCCCCATCAACCGGATCGCCCGCATGAAGGCGCCGCTGCTCCTTGTCCACGCCAATCGTGATCCGCGCGTACCGATCGGAGAGAGCGAGACCGTCTATTCCTGCCTCAGCGGTCTGCGTCACCCTTGCGAGTACCTGCGCGTCGACCACGAGGGCCACGGCTTTGCCCGGATAGAGAACCGCCGAACGGTGTTTTCCGCCTTCGCCCGGTTCCTCGAAAAACATCTTTGATGACGAGTATGGATTGGAGAGAGTGAGCGATGCAGAACAGCGACCTGATCTGGGACTTGGTCGATAATCACAGGACCGAGTTCGAGGCCCTGAGCGACCGCGTCTGGGGCATGCCGGAAATAGCCTATGCGGAATATCGTTCCGTGACCGAGCATGCGGCCATGCTGCGCCAGCAGGGCTTCCGCGTGACCGAGAACGTGGCCGGTATTCCGACGGCGGTGATGGGCGAGGCAGGCGAGGGCGGCCCGATCGTCGCCATCCTCGGTGAATACGATGCGCTGCCAGGGCTCAGCCAGGAAGCGGGTGTCGCTCAGCCGCGCCCCTTGCCCGGCAATGGGCATGGCCATGGATGCGGCCACAATCTGCTCGGCTCCGCTGCAATGCTGGCGGCGACGGCGATCAAGGACTGGCTGGAGAAGTCCGGCAAACCCGGCCGCGTGCGCTATTACGGTTGCCCGGCCGAGGAAGGCGGTGCCGCGAAATCCTTCATGGCCCGCGAGGGCGCGTTCGATGGTGTCGACATCGCCATTACCTGGCATCCGAGCGCCTTCACGGAAGTGGCACGCGCACTTTCGCTCGCCAATACCCGCATGGATTTCCGATTTACCGGCCGGGCCTCGCATGCCGCCGCAGCGCCCCATCTCGGCCGCTCCGCGCTCGACGCGGTGGAACTGATGAATGTCGGCGTCAACTATCTGCGCGAGCACGTTCCCTCCGACAGCCGCATCCACTATGCGATGCTCGATTCCGGCGGCATCGCGCCGAACGTGGTGCAGGCAACGGCCGCCGTCCGCTATGCCATCCGCTCTCGAGATCTCAAGGGCATGCAGGAGCTCAACGAACGTGTGAAACAGGTTGCGCAAGGCGCTGCAATGATGACGGGGACGACGGTTCACATCTCCATCATGAGTGCTGTTTCCAATCTGTTGCCGAACCGCCCGCTGGAAGAAGCCATGCAGCGCAATCTTGAGCGCCTTGGGCCTATACCTTTCGATGCGCAAGACAAGGCCTTCGCGGCGAAGATTCAGGCGACGTTGAGCGAAGAGGATATCAACAACGCCTATCGCGCCGTCGGCATTCCGCGCCGGCAGGAGACACCGCTCTGCGATTTCATCGTACCGCTCGATGTCCGCGGCGAACCAATGATCGGCTCCACGGACGTCGGTGACGTGAGCTGGGTGATGCCGACCGTGCAGGCACATGCCGCGACGATTGCCATCGGCACGCCCGGCCATTCCTGGCAGGTGACGGCGCAGGGCAAGATGCCCGCCGCTCACAAGGGGATGACCCATGCCGCCAAGATGATGGCCACCACCGCGATCGACGTTTTTAGCGACGCCGAGCTGCTTGCTGCAGCGAAAAAGGATCATCAGGAGCGCGTCGGCAGGACGCCCTATGTGTGCCCCATTCCGGCCGACGTGACGCCCCCGCTGCAGCCGCGCCCGAAGGAGGCGGCCTGAAATTCCTTCAGCATTGCTTCGAGTGGCACCTGTTTCAGTCAACAATCAAAAAAGGGGAATTGAGAACATGACCAGAAAGCAAATTATCAAATGCCGCCGCCTGATTGCCGCAGCAGCCGGCGTTTTCCTTTCGTCAATCAGCCCGCCGGCCCTTGCCGCGACGCCGGATTCCGCGCTCGTCATGGCTTGGAATATCGATGCGATCAGCACCTTCGACCCGGCGCAGATCGGTGAAGTCGTGACCAGCGAACTGATGCAGAACACCTGCGACTCGCTGGTCGATTTCGATCCCGCCGACGAATCGAAGGTCGTTCCTCTTCTGGCGAAGAGCTGGGATGTTTCGCCGGACCGCATGCAGATCACGTTCCATCTCAATGAGAACATGAAGTTCCCGAGCGGCGAGCCGGCAACCGCCAAGGAGCTTGCCTGGTCCATGCAACGTGTCGTTCAGCTGGGTTACGGCAATGCGTCGACACTTACCGAATATGGCTTCAGCAAGGACAATGTGAAGGAACGCATCGCGGCGACGGACGACAACACGCTCGTCATGAAGCTGGACAAGCCCTATCCGACCAACCTCATTCTCCAGGCGATCGGCGCCAACCGCGTCTCTTCGCTTCTTGACATGAAGACGCTCATGGAGAAGCAGGTGAATGGCGACCTCGGTAACAAGTATCTCGCCACCAACACTGCCTGCGTCGGTCCCTATCGGCTGGTGCAGTGGAACGCGGGTGAATCCGTCGTTCTTCAGGCGAACGACGGATATTACGGCACCAAGCCAAAGCTCTCCCGCGTTCTGATCCGCCACGTCGCCGAGCCGGGAACGCAACGCCTCCTGCTGACCCAGGGCGATGTCGACATTGCGCGCGATCTTTCACCTGACGATCTGGCCGATCTCGACGGCAAGCCGGGCCTCAAGATCGAGCGCGTACTGAAGCCGCAGCTCTTCTTCTGGGTTTTCAACGTGGCCGACCCGGTCTTCCAGAACGAAAAAGTGCGCCTGGCGATGCGCTATCTCATCGATTATGACGGGCTCGCCAAGTCGGTCATGACCTATCTCGGCGTGCCGCGTGCAAGCTTTGCGCAGCTCGGCGCTGTGGGCGCTCTGGATGAGAAGCAAGGCCAGCCCTTTACGCTCGATCTCGAAAAGGCGAAGGCACTTCTCTCCGAAGCGGGTTATCCGAACGGCTTTGAAAGCGATGTCCTGTTCGGCACCCTGCCGCATTCGGCGCCGATCGCCCAAAGCATCCAGCAGAACGCGGCCAAGGTGGGCGTCAAGCTCAATCTGGAACGCATGGCCAATGCCCAGCTCTTCAGCCGCATTCGCGGCCGCGAGTTCAAGAGCGGCATGCTGGCCTGGCAGACCGGCGTTCCCGATGCGCATGGCAATGCCTCGCGCCTCGTCTACAACCCGGACAATCGCGCGGAAGCGAAACTGACGCAGATTCCAGCATGGCGCGCCGCCTTCCAGAACGAGGACTTCAACAAGCGTGTCCAGGAAGCGCTTCTCGAAGGCGATCCGGAAATGCGCAACCAAATCTACTATGCGCTTCAGAAGGATGTGATGGAAAAAGGCCCGATGGCCATCATGTTTCAGATGTACAACATCCTTGGCATGAGCGACAAGGTGAAGGATTGGAGCTGGAACGGGTTCCGCGTCTACTACACGTCCGCCTCCAAATAGGGGAGGCGAGTCCATGGCGGAAATCACCACCTCCGTTCCCCGCGACAATGCGGGGACGGACCTCAGGCCGAACCCCTTATTCCTCGTTGGGAGGATCATCGGCAAGACGTTGCTGCCGGTTCTGGTGACCCTGTTCGGTCTTGCGGCCCTGACCTTCTTCATCGGCAGGATGCTGCCGATCGATCCGGTTGTCGCCATTCTCGGCGACAATGCCACCCAGGAAGCCTATGACAACATGGCCCGCTCGCTCGGGATGGACAAACCGCTCTGGTATCAGTTCGGCATCTATCTGAAGGGCATACTGTCGCTTGATTTCGGACAGGCTCTGACGACCGGAAAACCGGTTATCGAAGATATCGCTCGTGTGTTTCCCGCGACGATCGAGCTCGCCACCTTGTCGATCATTATCGGCACGGGGCTCGGCATCCCGGCCGGCGTGCTTGGGGCGATGTACCGGAACTCCTGGATCGACCATGTGATCCGCTTCACCGGCCTCATAGGCTATTCGGCGCCGAACTTCTGGCTCGGCCTCATGGGACTGGTGATCTTCTACGCCACGCTCGGCTGGATCGGCGGACCGGGGCGCATCGACTTCATCTACGAGTTCGATATCGAGCCGATTACCGGCTTTTATCTGGTCGACACGGCGATCACGGGGAAATGGGATGTTTTTCGCAATGCCTTCGGTCACATCATCCTGCCCGCCTCGATTCTCGGCTTCGGCGCTCTTGCCTATATCAGCCGCATGACCCGCAGCTTCATGATGGAGCAGCTTGGCCAGGAATACATCATAACCGCGCGCGTGAAGGGGCTCTCCTGGGGACGGACCGTCTGGGTCCACGCCTTTCGCAACGTCGCCGTGCAGGTCGTGACCGTCGTTGCCCTTTCCTATGCCTTCCTCCTCGAGGGCGCGGTACTGACCGAAACGGTCTTCGCATGGCCGGGTTTCGGCCGATACCTGACCAACGCCCTGCTGGTCGGCGATATGAACGCCGTGGTCGGGTGCTCGCTTCTGGTCGGTATCATCTTCGTCACCCTCAATCTCTTCTGCGATGTCCTTTATCGCGTCGTCGATCCCAGAACCCGGTGAGGCCGCCATGACCGACAAAGCCATGACATCTCAGAACATTTCACTCTCCGGCCTCGGCGCATGGTTGCATGCGCCCGTGCCCACTTCCCCTTTTCACGCCCGCATGCAGCAGCTCTGGCTGCAATGGTGGCGATTGCGTTCCAATGTTTCGGCGCTGTTCGGCCTTGCCGTCATCGTCGTCATTCTTGCCGCTGCGCTTCTGGCGCCGCTTCTGGCGACCCATGACATCTTCGAGCAGGATCTCGCGATGCGCCTCCTGCCCCCCTCGGCGGAACACTGGCTGGGTACTGACGAACTCGGCCGCGACGTCTATAGCCGCCTGATCTATGGTGCGCGGATCACCCTCTACATCGCTCTTCTGACCACCGTCATCGTTGCGCCCATCGGTTTGCTGGTGGGCACGACAGCCGGTTACCTGGGGGGCTGGGTCGATACGGTTCTGATGCGCATCGTCGATATTTTCCTCGCCTTCCCGAACCTCATTCTCGCGCTGGCGTTCGTCGCTGCCCTGGGTCCCGGCATCGAGAACGCGATCATCGCGATTTCGCTTGCATCCTGGCCGCCGATCGCACGTCTCGCCCGTGCCGAAACCCTGACCATTCGCAAGTCCGATTATATCGCGGCGGTCCGCCTCCAGGGCGCGTCGAAATTGCGGATCATCTTCGGGCACGTCGTGCCTATGTGCATCCCCTCCGTCGTCGTGCGCGTGACGCTCAACATGGCGGCGATCATCCTGACGGCGGCCGGCCTCGGCTTCCTCGGCCTCGGGGCACAGCCTCCGAGCCCGGAATGGGGCACCATGCTTTCCTCCGGCCGGGAGTTCGTGATGACGAGCTGGTGGATCGCTGCCATTCCCGGTACCGCCATCCTGCTGACCAGTCTCGCCTTCAATCTCTTCGGCGACGGACTGCGCGACGTTCTGGACCCCCGCCATGGATAAGCCGCTCATTGACGTTGAGGACCTCAGGATCCGCTTTCACGGCGCGCATCGCAATCATGACGCCGTCCGGGGGATATCCTTCACCATCGGCCGCGAGAAGGTCGGGGTTGTCGGCGAGTCCGGTTCCGGCAAGTCGCTCACCGGGCGCTCGCTGCTGAAGCTGACGCCGAAGGGCGCGAAAATCACCGCAACCCGCATGCAGTTCCGCGGCACGGACCTCCTGGCCGCCAGCGAAAAGGACATGCGCCGGATTCGCGGCAATCATATCTCGATGATCCTGCAGGATCCGAAATACTCGCTCAACCCGCTGATGCGCATCGGCAACCAGATCGTCGAGGCTTACCGGCTGCATCACAATGCGCCGCCTGCCGAAGCCAAGGCCAAGGCGCTTGCCATGCTGGAAGCGGTGCAGATCCGCGAGCCGAAGCGCGTCTTCGATCTTTTTCCGCATGAGGTATCCGGCGGCATGGGGCAGCGCATCATGATCGCCATGATGCTGATCCCCGAGCCGGACCTGATCATCGCCGACGAGCCGACCTCTGCGCTGGATGTGACAGTGCGCCGCCAGGTCCTGACGATCCTTGACGAACTGGTGAGCCGGAGGGGAACGGGCCTGATGTTCATCAGCCACGACCTCAATCTGGTTGCCAGCTTCTGCGATCGGGTTCTCGTCATGTATGCCGGCAGGATCATGGAGGATCTTCCCGCGCGGGACCTGCATCAGGCCCGCCATCCCTACACGCAGGCGCTTCTCGAAAGCCTGCCACGCCTCGACCATCCGGTGGACGAGTTGAGGGTACCAGTCCGTGATCCCTCCTGGCTCGACGGGCCTGTTTATCGCAACGGAGTCCTTGTATGAGCGCGCCCGATCGTTCCCTGATAGAGGCTATCGGCCTTTCCATCAGCTTCGGTGCCCAGAACATGCGCACCCGCGTCGTCAATGATGTGTCCTTCCGTATCCAGAAAGGGGAGGCCTATGGCCTCATCGGTGAATCGGGTTGCGGCAAGTCGACGATCCTGCACGCTCTTTCCGGCTTGAACAGCGATTACGAGGGTGCGCTCGTCCTCGGGGCTCGTGAATTGCCGAAGAAGCGCGGCAAGGATTTTTTCCGCCGCGTGCAGATGGTCTTCCAGGACCCCTATGGCAGTCTGCATCCGCGCAAGATCGTGGAACGGGTTCTGGCCGAGCCGCTCGCCATCCACGGCTTCGACCGCCCGTCGGAACGTATCGCCGAGACACTGGAGGCCGTCGGGCTTGGTCCGTCCTTCCGCTACCGCTATCCCCATGAACTGTCCGGCGGACAGCGCCAGCGCGTGGCGATTGCAAGGGCGCTGATCATCGAGCCGGACGTGCTTCTGCTGGACGAGCCGACCTCGGCTCTCGATGTCTCCGTGCAGGCGGAAATCCTGAACCTCCTGAAGCGCCTGCGCCGCGAGCGCAACCTGACCTATCTCATGGTGTCGCACGATCTTGCGGTGATCGCCCATATCTGCGAGCGCGCCGGGATCATGCATCAGGGACGGATCATCGAGGAACTGAGCGCGGAACAGATCCGCCATTTCCAGGCGAGGGAGGATTACACGCGAGCGTTTCTCGAAGCCAGCATCGAGGCGGTGGCGCGCCGCGAGGAGGTTGGAGCATGAATGTCGAGGTCGCGTTCAAGAAAGACGATCCGATCGACCTTGAATGGGAATGGCATGGCAGCGAAGGCTCTGCCGGCTTCCGGCCGGGGGCGCTGGAGGCGGTCCGCGCCTGCGCGGCATCGCAGGCGACCGACATGCTGCTCGTCATTCGTCACGGCAAGGTGGCCTTCTCTCTCGGCGATCCGGCGCGAAAATTCCTCTGCCATTCCATCCGCAAAAGTTTCCTTGCCGCCCTGATCGGCTTCGAGGTGGAAAGCGGCAGGATCGATCTTTCGGCGACGCTGGAAAGCCTCGGCATCGACGACCGGGAGGGGCTGAGCGACATCGAGAGGCAGGCCACCGTCTATGACTTGCTGACCGCCCGTTCCGGCATCTATCATCCGGCCGGTTACGAAACCGTCTGGATGCGACGGATCAAGGAGACGCGACATTCTCACGCGCCCGGAACCTTCTGGTGTTACAACAACTGGGACTTCAACGCGCTCGGCACGATCTTCACCCGCTTGACCGGTGAGACTGTTCATGAGGCCTTCGCTCGCCGCATCGCCGGCCCGACCGGCATGGAGGACTTCTCGCTTGGCGGTGACAAACCGGATGGGTGGCACGAGAGGTTCGACATCAGCGACCATCCCGCCTATCCGTTCCGTATGTCGAGCCGCGACCTCGCGCGTTTCGGGCAACTCTTCCTTCAGCGGGGGGTCTGGAACGGAGCGCCAGTGCTCCCGGTCGGATGGGCACATGAGTGTGTCATGCCCTATTCGCACGCCGGTACCCGCGGCGCCTATGGTTACATGTGGTGGCTGGAGAGGGACGGCGTCTTCCTGCCCGGTGTCGTCACGCCGAAAGGCAGCTATGCGGCGCTTGGCGCCGGCGGTCATTACTGCCTGGTCATGCCGGCACTGGATATGGTCGTGATCCACCGCGTCGATACCGAAATACCCGGACGCGAGGTCAAGAACTTTGGTATGGGACGGCTGCTGCGGCATCTGCTGGCCGCGATAGATACGTCCTGAGCACGGCTTTCCGAATTCCTGCTTCCTGCCATCTGCGTCTCTCGTCGGCCGCAGCTGGATTTGTGTTTCCTCCGAACGGTTTACCAATGAGTCCCATGACAATGAGCGTTATCGAAACCATTGCGGCATGGTGCGCCGCACCACCGGCAACCACGGATACTGCCCGGAGGCTTGCCCGCGAGGCGATCGCCGACACGCTTGCCTGTCTCTACGCGGGCCGGGGCGATATCAGCACCCTGGCGGTCAGCCGCGCCTTCGGGTCGCAGTCCGTGGACGAAGCACCGCTCGTGACCGGCGCGCGCCAGTCTCCCTCCGTTGCAGCTCTTGTGAACGGCACGGCGGCACATGCGCTCGATTACGACGACAATTTCAAACCCGGCATGAGCCATGCCTCGGCGGTCATCGTGCCGGCATTGCTCGCTATTGCCGGCCGGACCGGAGCAAGCGGCCGTGCGCTGGTGGATGCCTATCTTGTGGCGCTCCAGGCACAGGCCTTTGTCGGCAGCGGCGTTGCCGGATCACACTACACCGCCGGATGGCATGGCACGTCAACGATCGGCAGCATCGGTACCGCGGCGGGAGCGGCAAAGCTCCTGGGACTGGACGCCGGCGGGATTGCCCGGGCCCTTTCCCTGGGAGCAAGCATGGCGTCCGGCACGAAGGGACAATTCGGCACTCCGGCCAAGCCGTTCCATGCCGGAATGGCGGCCCGCAACGCTGTCGAAGCGGCTTTGCTGGCAGCCGAAGGATTATATGGCAGATCGGACATTCTCGAAGGGCCGCAGGGATTCCTCGAAATGTTCGGCGGCTCGGACCCTGTGGGCTATGATCGCGAGTCTATCGCGTGCACCCGTGATCATGTCATCGAGACTGTCGGGCTCATGCCGAAGCGACACCCCTGCTGCGGCTCGACACATTTGGTCATCGACATGGCGCTCGACCTTCTGCATGAGGTGCCGCTTGATGCCGACGCCGTCGTCTCCGCGGAATGCCATGTCGGTATCGCGAATTTTCGCAACCTCCCTTATACCAAGCCAGTCAACGAGATGGAGGCACGCTTCTCCATGCAATATTGCCTGGCGCTCGCCTTGCGCCGCAAGAAGCTGTCATTGTCGGATTTCACGCCGCCAAGCGTGGCCGCTTTGGTGCGGGACCCGCTGCTCGCGAAGATTTCGATGACCCATTACACTCCGGCAGAAGAACGTGCCGCAACACAGCTGCCACATCGGTTAAGGATCACACTCGATGGCGGCCATGTCTACGAAAAGGAACGTTTCTTCGCGCGGGGTGGTCTTGCCGACCCCTTTTCAGAAGAGGACCGCAGGACGAAGTTCCTTGATTGTGTCGCAGGCCTCAAGGACGCAGAAGCACTTTACGCGACTCTCGAAGCGCTCGACGAACTGACGAATATGAGCTTTCTTGAACAGCTCTTCGACAATCGCACGACAGCGGCTTGAAGAAGCAGGCCTCGGGGCAAATATCGGCTGGATCAAGGAACGACGCGGTCGGCGAGCATGCCGACCTCTTCGGCACGTCTCCAGAACTGTCCTGCACGCTTGCTGCGCAAACGGTAGGAACGGTAGAGCCTGATCTCCACCTCCATGTCGAGTGACGGGTCCGCTGCCCGAACGAGCTGCCCTGTGCTCATTTCGTTGACTGCCAGACTTTCGGGAATCCAGGCGACGCCGTGACCGGACACGGCCATGGCCTTCAGGGCGGCCGACATCGCGTTTTCATAAACGGTATTCAAGCGGATTGCAGTCTTGTCAAAGATGGTCTTGGGAAGTGCCTGGGCGAAGAAGGAACTATCCCGATAACTCAGATAATTTACGGGCGTTCCGTCGGCGCATACCTGGTGAATGGGAGCACCGTCGTCGGTCGGGGCTGAAATGGCGATGACGCGTTCCGACCCAAGGGTGAGATAGGGATAGTCGGACAATTCCTTGATCGCGGGGACACACTCATGCGCGTAGGTCAGAAGGAAGTCGCATTCATTGCGGAACAGCTTCGATACATTGTTGGAAAAAGAGGAGTAAGCCTCCGTGAAGCGCGTCCGGAACGACTCCCCGTCTGCCTCGATTTTCTCCATCCAGACCGGAAAGAACGTGAGAACCAGCGTACTCATGGTGGCGAAGGAGAGGATGTCTTGAGGAGCGGCATGCTGCTCCTGTGTCTCTTCGCGAAGCGCGATCAACATTTCAACTGTCTTGCGCGCGCGGGGCAGGAAGCTTTCTCCAGCAGGCGTCAGTCGCACCGGGTAGGTGGAACGATCTATCAACGGAAGCCCGACCCATTCCTCGAGCTGCCGGATGCGCCTGCTCAATGCCGACTGGGTGATGTGCCTGTCGCCAGCCGCAAGCGTAAAGTTCATGAAATGAGAAAGGCTAAGAAAATCCTCCAGCCATTTCAATTCCATAGAAGCATCTCCGGATCTTCCCCGCCGATACGGGGCACAATTTTGCGCAGAGCAGCGAAGCCACCAACATGCGCAGGAAGGCGTGTACCATGCGGCCTATGAAGGTCGCTTGCAAGCACAGGCTATCCTCCAAGCCGTCGGCGTTACGCACCGCTAAGTGGATGAATGCCCGGGCTCGCAGGAAAGGATGTATCCGCCTCCCCCAAAAGGGCGGATAACCCCTTCTCCGACACGGGAAGGATAAGTCAGGACAGTGAGAACGGGTACTTGGCGATCTTTCGTTTTGCCGTAAAATGAAAAAAGCGAAACCGCCGGAGGAGACCCAATGCTGCTCAGCAGTCGGCAGTCGGAAATCATGTCCATTGCCAAGGAGCACGGACGAGTTCTCGTCGATGACCTCTCCGCCCGCTTTGGGGTCACGCCTCAGACGATCCGCAAGGATCTCAACGATCTGTGCGACAGCAGGGCATTGACGCGGATCCATGGCGGGGCGGTGTTCCCGAGCGGCAACGAGAACGTGAAGTACGATGCGCGCCGCTCCATGGCTGCGACGGAAAAGCAGGCGATCGGCCGGATGGCGGCCGCGATTATCCCCGACAACTCGTCCCTTTTTATCAATATCGGCACCACGACCGAAGCCGTCGGCGAGGCGCTGGCGGACCACAAGGACCTGATGGTCATCACAAACAATATCAACGTTGCCAACAGATTGAGGGTCTACCCCTTCATCGAGGTGGTGATTGCCGGCGGCGTCGTGCGCGGATCGGACGGCGGTATTGTGGGCGAGGCGGCAGTGGATTTCATTCGCCAGTTCAAGGTGGATTTCGCCGTGATCGGTGTCTCGGCGATTGACGAAGACGGAGCGCTCCTCGATTTCGATTACCGGGAGGTGAAGGTTGCCCAAGCCATTATCGCCAACGCCCGGCACGTGATCCTCGTGTCCGATGCCTCCAAGTTCGAGCGTACCGCCCCGGTCCGTATCGGCCATATATCCCAGGTCCACACCTTCATCACCGATCACTGCCCTGTCCCGTCTATCAGACAAATCTGCGCGGAACGCGACGTTCGGTTGATCGAGACGAATGTTCAGAATGGCGATGAAGGTGCGAAAGCGGTTTCGAAGAATATCTTTTGACATTCGATTTTGTTTCGATTTAGATGAATTTATCTTTCGTAATCGCGCATAATGCTGCAATGCGAAATTGGTGCATAAGAAATGTCGGGCAAAGCGGTTTTCGATCTTTTCGTGATTGGCGGTGGCATCAATGGCTGCGGCATTGCGCGTGATGCGGCCGGGCGCGGCTATTCCATCGCTCTCGCCGAGATGAACGATTTTGCCTCCGGCACATCATCAGGCGCCACCAAGCTCATCCATGGCGGCTTGCGCTACCTTGAACATTACGAATTCCGGCTTGTGCGCGAGTCGCTGATGGAGCGCGAAACCCTCTGGGCCATGGCGCCGCACATCATCTGGCCGCTGCGGTTCGTTCTGCCCTATCACAAGGGCGGAATTCGGCCGGCATGGATGATCCGCCTCGGCCTTTTCCTTTACGACCATCTGGGCGGCCGCAAGCTGCTGCCTCCGACCGCCGTGCTGGACATGCGGTCAGACCCTGCTGCAAAGCCGCTCAAATCGCTTTTCACCAAGGCTTTCGAATATTCCGACGGTTGGGTGGATGATGCCCGGATGGTGGTGTTGAACGCCCGCGATGCGGCAGACAAGGGTGCGTTGATCATGCCGCGCACCAAGGTCGTCTCCGCCAAGCGCGAGAACGGTTTTTGGTCGATCGATACGGTTGATGCTATTTCCGGCCAGACCGCAAGCCATCAAGCGAGAATGCTTGTCAATGCCGCTGGCCCGTGGGTCGACCACGTCATCCGCGGTGTCTTCGGCCGTAACGAGGCTCACAATGTCCGCCTCGTTCAGGGCAGCCATATCGTCGTGAAGAAGAAGTTCGACGGTGAGCGTGCCTACTTCTTTCAGAATCCGGACAATCGCATCATCTTTGCCATTCCCTATGAACGCGACTTCACGCTGATCGGCACCACGGATCGCGACTACAAAGGCGATCCAAAGGACGTCAAGATCAGCGATGAAGAAGTCCGATATCTCTGCGGCGCGGCCAGCGAATATTTTTCGGAACCCGTGCGGCCGGAGGACATCGTCTGGAGCTATTCCGCCGTCCGGCCACTCTATGACGACGGCGCGTCAAAAGCGCAGGAAGCCACGCGCGACTATGTGTTGAAAGTTGACGAAGCCGAGGGTGCTCCGCTGCTCAACGTGTTTGGCGGCAAGCTGACCACCTATCGCCGGCTCGCAGAGCACGCTCTGGAGAAGATTCGCGAGGCGATCGGCGCCAAGGGGGCACCCTGGACGGCCAAAAGCCGACTGCCGGGCGGTGATTTCTCTGTCGTCGGCTACAAGGATCAAGTGAAGTCGCTTCGGCAGCGCTATCCGTTCATCGAGACAAGACATGCCGAACGCCTCGTGCGCTGTTATGGTACGAATGCCGCGGTCATTCTCGGCAACGCCGCTGTCGCGGGCGATCTCGGTCGCCATTTCGGCGGCTCACTCTACGAGATCGAAATACGCTGGCTGATGGAGAAAGAGTGGGCCCGAACGGCGGAGGACGTTCTGTGGCGCCGCACCAAGCAGGGACTGTTCCTGATGGCTGATGAGGCTGCGCGACTGGAGGACTATATGGCTGGAATCCGCCGCGCAGCATAGGCGAAGCAAGGACCGGAACTGAACCGAGGGTTGGGAGGCCCGAGGCATCAATGCTCGAATTGCGCAATGTGTCGAAAATGGCAGGAGGCGAATACCACATTCGCCCCACCGATCTGACGTTGCAGCGGGGAACGCTCAATGTCCTCCTCGGCCCTACCCTTTCGGGCAAGACCTCGTTGATGCGGCTGATGGCAGGCCTTGATCGCCCGACGGATGGATCCATCAATTTCGATGGTGTGGATGTCACCGGCGTGCCGGTACAGAAGCGCAACATTGCGATGGTCTATCAGCAGTTCATCAACTATCCGTCCCTGACCGTCTACGAGAATATTGCTTCCCCAATGCGGATCGCCGGCAAGGACGCGGCGACGATCGACCGGGAAGTGCGCAAGACTGCCGACCTCCTGCGGCTGACGCCTTATCTTGACCGCACGCCGCTCAACCTTTCCGGCGGCCAGCAGCAGCGGACGGCACTTGCCCGTGCCCTCGTCAAGAATGCCGGTCTTGTGCTGATGGACGAGCCGCTCGCCAACCTCGATTACAAGCTGCGCGAGGAATTGCGCGTCGAACTGCCGAAGATATTTGCGCAATCTGGTGCGATCTTCGTCTATGCGACGACCGAACCCTCGGAGGCGCTTCTCCTTGGCGGCAATACAGTCACACTCTGCGAAGGCCGGGTGACGCAGTTCGGTCCGACGATTGATGTTTATCGCCGACCGGCTGATCTCATTACCGCAAAGACCTTCGCCGATCCGCCGCTCAACTTCATTGAAGTCATCAAGTCGGGCGGCTCGTTCCGGCATGGGGACTCCGATGGCATGCCGGTGCCATCGCATCTCGCTAACGTCGCGGACGGACCGATGACGGTCGCCTTTCACCCGCATCATCTCGGACTTTCGGCGCAGACGTCCAGTTCGGCGCATATCAGGGCCAGGACCCAGATTTCCGAGATCACCGGTTCGGAAAGCTTCGTTCACCTCGATTTCAAGGGGATTCGCTGGGTCATGCTGGCGCGGGGAATCCACGATATCGATCCTGACACGGAAATCGAGGTCTTCCTGGACACCCGCCATCTGATGGCTTTCGGAACGAACGGGCGCGCCATCGCGACCGCCGCGGCCTATTGAGGGGAAAGATATGGCACGCATCACCCTCGACCATATCCGCCACGCCTACGGAGCCAGCCCACAATCCGATCAGGATTACGCGCTGCGCGAAATCGATCATGAATGGCACGACGGTGGCGCCTACGCGCTGCTTGGCCCGTCCGGCTGTGGAAAGACGACCCTGCTCAATATCATCTCCGGCCTCCTGCAGCCGTCCCACGGCCGTATCCTGTTCGACGGAAAGGACGTAACGAATCTGTCCACTCAGGCCCGTAACATCGCGCAGGTTTTCCAGTTCCCGGTCATCTACGACACGATGACAGTTTACGACAATCTGGCGTTTCCATTGAGAAACCGCGGTGTCCCTGAACCAGAAATCGACCGGCGTGTCCGCGAGATGCTGGAGATCATCGATCTTTCGGATTGGGCGAAGCGCAAGGCCCAGAGGCTCACAGCCGACCAGAAGCAGAAGATCTCGCTCGGGCGCGGACTGGTGCGCAACGACGTCAACGCCATCCTGTTCGACGAACCGCTGACGGTGATCGATCCTCATATGAAATGGGTGCTGCGCTCGCAGTTGAAGCGGCTTCACAAACAGTTCGGCTTTACGATGGTCTATGTGACGCATGACCAGACGGAGGCACTGACATTCGCTGACAAGGTCGTGGTCATGTACGATGGCCAGATTGTCCAGATCGGCACGCCGGCAGAACTCTTCGAGCGTCCTCGGCATACTTTCGTCGGCTATTTTATCGGCTCACCCGGTATGAACGTGCTGCCCGCCAAGATCGACGGGAGCACCGTGACGATTGGCGACGAAAAGATTTCGCTTGATTACGCTCCCGATATCTCGGGCGTCGGCAAGATTGAACTCGGCATTCGCCCGGAATTTGTTCGGATCGGCAGCGAGGGAATGCCGGTAAGCATAACCCGCATAGAGGACATCGGCCGGCTTAAGATCGTGCGCGCGAGCTTCGCAGGCCAGCCGATCTCCATTGTTGCGGAAGAAGATGCAGAAATCCCATCCGAGCCACGCGTTACCTTCGACCCCGCAGCCATCAATATCTATGCCGATTCGTGGCGCGTCGGCGGGGAGGGCTGATCATGGAGAAGACCTGGAACAACAAGGCCTGGTTCCTGGTGCTGCCGGTCCTGCTGCTCGTCGCCTTCTCGGCGGTGATCCCGTTGATGACCGTGGTCAACTATTCGGTTCAGGACACCTTCGGCAACAACGAATTTTTCTGGGCCGGTACGGACTGGTTCGACGATATCCTGCATTCCGATAGGTTTTGGGAAGCGCTGCAGCGCAACCTCCTCTTTTCCTTCATCATCCTGGCGCTGGAAATCCCGCTTGGCATCTTCATTGCGCTCAACATGCCGAAGAAGGGCATCGGCGTTCCCGTTTGCCTCGTCCTGATGGCGCTTCCGCTCCTCATTCCATGGAACGTGGTCGGCACAATCTGGCAGGTCTTCGGCCGGGTCGACATCGGATTATTGGGCCACACGCTCTGGGCGCTCGGCATCGACTACAACTATGTCCGCGATCCGATCGACGCCTGGATTACCGTCGTCATCATGGATGTGTGGCATTGGACGAGCCTGGTCGTGCTTCTGTGCTATGCCGGTCTGGTCTCCATCCCGGACGCCTATTATCAGGCAGCCAAGATCGACGGCGCTTCGCGCTGGTCCGTTTTCCGCTACATCCAATTGCCGAAGATGAAGCGTGTGCTGCTGATCGCCGTGCTCCTGCGCTTCATGGACAGCTTCATGATCTATACCGAGCCTTTCGTGGTGACCGGCGGAGGCCCCGGCAATTCGACCACCTTCCTGTCGATCGATCTCGTGAAGATGGCGGTCGGACAGTTCGATCTCGGGCCGGCGGCTGCCATGTCCATCATCTATTTCCTGATCATCCTGCTGCTCTCATGGATATTCTACACCGTGATGACTAGCAGCGACGCGAACCGTTGAGAAAGGAGAGAGCCATGGCTTCGCCTACGAAATACAAGCCTGCCGGTAATTTCTCCTGGCTCGTTTCGACGATCTATATCATCTTCCTGCTGTTGCCGATCTATTGGCTCATCAACATGAGCTTCAAGGAAAATGCCGAGATTACCGGCACCTTTTCGCTCTGGCCGCAGAACCCGACGCTCAGGAACTACACGGTGATCTTCACCGATCCGTCCTGGTATTCGGGTTATATCAACTCGATCATCTACGTGGTGATGAATACCGTGATTTCGGTGCTTGCGGCGCTGCCGGCTGCCTATGCCTTCTCGCGCTATCGGTTCCTCGGCGACAAGCACCTGTTCTTCTGGCTGCTGACGAACCGGATGGCGCCGCCTGCGGTCTTCGCCCTGCCTTTCTTCCAGCTTTATTCCGCCTTCGGTCTCATCGACACACATATTGCGGTTGCGCTGGCGCATTGCCTGTTCAACGTGCCACTTGCCGTCTGGATCCTGGAGGGCTTCATGTCCGGCGTGCCGAAGGAAATCGACGAGACGGCCTATATCGACGGCTATTCCTTCCCGCGCTTCTTCGTCAGGATTTTCACGCCGCTGATCGCCTCCGGCATCGGGGTGGCCGCCTTCTTCTGCTTCATGTTTTCGTGGGTGGAACTGCTTCTTGCCCGCACGCTGACGACGACGGCGGCAAAACCCATCTCCGCAATCATGACGCGTACGGTCTCTGCTGCCGGGATGGACTGGGGCGTGCTCGCCGCCGCGGGTGTGCTCACCATCGTGCCGGGCGCGCTGGTCATCTATTTCGTCCGAAACTACATCGCCAAGGGCTTTGCGCTCGGCCGCGTCTGACAAGGAGGAAGCACGCATGAACTTTTCATGGATGGCCTGGACGCTTCCCACGGCGTTGTTCTTCCTGACGATCCTCATGCTGCTGATCGGCATGAGCGTCTGGGAATATTTTGCACCGGGAGGCTCGCCGCGCGTCGGCATCCTGCGGTTTGAAACGACGCGGGGAGACCGGCTCTTCATCTCGCTGCTCGGGGCTGCATTCATTCATCTTGCATGGCTGGGGCTGGTCGGTCCCAACCTGTGGTGGGCTCTTGCCATAGCGGTGGTCTACGCCATCGGCGTTTTCCGCTTCGTCTAAAGGCAAGCTGATACGGGCGACCAGAATACCGGCTGCCTCGAACTGAACGTGCAATCGCAAACTCTGGGAGGATATCATGCGACGGCATCTTATGACGACAACGGCAGCCATGCTGCTGGCACTGACCGGCTCGGCCTTCGCCGGGATGGAGGAGGCAAAACAGTTCCTGAGCAAGGAAATCGGCGACATGTCGACGCTTTCCAGCGCCGAGCAGGAAAAGGAGATGCAGTGGTTCATCGACGCGGCGAAGCCTTTCGCCGGCATGGACATCAAGGTCGTCTCCGAAACCATCACCACTCATGAATACGAATCCAAAGTGCTGGCGCCTGCCTTCACGGCAATCACCGGTATCAAGATTACTCACGACCTGATCGGCGAAGGCGACGTGGTCGAGAAGCTGCAGACGCAGATGCAGTCGGGCGAGAACATCTACGACGCCTACATCAACGACTCCGACCTCATCGGCACGCATTGGCGCTATCAGCAGGCGCGCAGCCTGACTGACTTCATGGCGAATGAAGGCAAGGATGTCACCAACCCGAACCTCGACATCGACGACTTCATCGGCAAGTCCTTCACCACCGCGCCGGACGGCAAGCTCTATCAGTTGCCCGACCAGCAGTTCGCGAACCTCTACTGGTTCCGCTACGACTGGTTCAACGACGAGAAGAACAAGGCGGATTTCAAGGCGAAGTACGGCTACGATCTCGGCGTTCCGGTCAACTGGTCTGCCTATGAAGATATCGCGGAGTTCTTCACCGGCCGTGAGATCGACGGCAAGAAGGTCTATGGCCATATGGATTACGGCAAGAAGGATCCGTCACTCGGCTGGCGCTTCACGGATGCCTGGCTCTCGATGGCCGGTAACGGCGACAAGGGTATTCCGAACGGTAAGCCGGTCGACGAGTGGGGCATCAAGGTCGACGAGAAGTCTCGTCCGGTGGGCTCATGCGTTGCGCGCGGTGGCGACACCAATGGTCCTGCGGCCGTCTATTCGATCCAGAAGTATCTCGACTGGATGAAGGCCTACGCGCCGGCGGCTGCACAGGGCATGACCTTCTCGGAATCGGGTCCGGTACCGTCGCAGGGCGAAGTCGCCCAACAGATGTTCACGTATACCGCTTTTACCGCTGACTTCGTGAAGGAAGGCCTGCCGGTGGTCAATTCGGACGGCACGCCGAAGTGGCGCTTCGCTCCGAGCCCACATGGTGTCTACTGGAAGGATGGCATGAAGCTCGGCTATCAGGACGCCGGCTCCTGGACGCTCATGAAATCCACCCCGGACGATCGCGCAAAGGCAGCCTGGCTCTATGCGCAGTTCGTGACATCAAAGACCGTGGACGTGAAGAAGAGCCATGTCGGTCTTACCTTCATTCGTCAGTCCACGCTTGACCACAAGTCCTTCACCGACCGTGCGCCCAAGCTCGGCGGCCTGATCGAGTTCTATCGCTCGCCGGCTCGTCTGCAGTGGTCGCCGACCGGCACCAACGTCCCGGACTATCCGAAGCTTGCCCAGCTGTGGTGGCAGGCGATCGGTGATGCGTCTTCGGGTGCAAAAACCGCACAAGAAGCGATGGATTCGCTTTGCGCCGAACAGGAGAAGGTGCTGCAGCGCCTCGAACGTGCCGGCGTCCAGGGCGATATCGGTCCCAAGCTTGCCGAGGAGCATGACCTCGAATACTGGAACAAGGACGCCGTCTCGAAAGGCAATCTCGCGCCGCAGTTGAAGGTCGAGAACGAGAAAGAAAAGCCGATCACCATCAACTACGACGAACTCGTGAAGAGCTGGCAGAACTGAGGCTTTGCCACCACGATCAATGGCCGAGGCGTGTCAAACGTCTCGGCCATATTGCGTGAGAGATGGACGTGAGCCATTCGATGGCTGGCTACACACCGGTCATCGTGTTTGATCTGATCTCTCGCCGACCGGAATGTCAGTTCTTTTGCATCGTCTCATCGATAATCTTCGAAATGCTGTAGAGCCGCTGCTCGATCAGCGTCGGAACTTCGCAGACATAGGTTAGCGACTGGACGCGTTCTTCGAAGATGCGCGTCTCCCATGTCAGCTGTTGGTCATGCCTGGCAAGCTCCGCCTGGTCGGTATCGGCTGCGGCTCGCATCCTGTCGATTTCCGCGGCCTTCTTTCTGACATCTGCCGCAAGCTGCCGTTGCTTTTCGGCATAGCGTGCAATGCCAGAGATGATCTGGCCGCGCTCTATATTGATCTTGTCGAACACCCCCATGAAAAGTTGCTCCAGCTTTTCATGCACCTGCTCTTTCGGCAGGGTCGCGGCATAATCCGAAACCTGCTTGCGAGCATTTTCGATCGGATTGCTGCGCTTGACGAGTTCGGCGGCAAGATCGGACACCCGAGGATCCCTGTCCCACTGCTTGGCCGTTTCGGGCAGTTCGTCCCCGTTCCAAACCTGGCCGATCGAGATCTCGGGCACTTTGCGTTGAATGCAAGGCCAGTCGGGATCGGCATTAGCCGCGGCGAAGGCCGTCGGTATGGCCGATAGCGCGGCGAGCATTGCGATCAGAGGAACATATCGGCTCATTGGCTTCCTCCCATATCCTGTTTGCGGACGGTGAGACCGCGTGCGGGATTATAGGCCAGAATAGCTCCGCCGAGCAGGGCGAGCGTGACGGCCACGACGACGATCAGCGATATCCATTCGATACGGCCGTAAAAGGCGAAGCGGATGAGCTCAACCGCATAGGTGAACGGGTTCAGGAGGCATATCTGATAGAGCAGGGGGCTCGCCTCCTGCACTCGCCAGAGCGGATAGAGTGCCGAGGAGGCGAAATACATGGGAAAGATCACGAAGTTCATGATGCCTGCAAAATTCTCCAACTGCTTGACGAGGGACGACAGCAGCATGCCGAGCGCTCCGAGCATCAATCCGGAGAAGAAGAGCGCAGGCAGGATCAGCATATAACCCCCGACCGGTGCTTTGACATCCCAGAACCAGGCAATCGCCAGAAAAGCATAGACCTGGAGGAGGGAAACGGCGACGCCCGCCAGAAGCTTGGAGGCCAGCAGGTACCAGCGGGGAAAGGGACTGACGAGCAGGATGCGCATGTTGCCCATCTCGCGGTCATAGACCATCGACAGTGAGGATTGCATGCCGCTGAAGAGGAGGATCATCCCGCACAATCCCGGCGTGATGTAGACCTCGTATAGAACATAGGTCTCGTAGGGTGGGATGATCGAAACACCGAGCACCTGCCGGAAACCGGCCGCGAATATGAAGAGCCAGAGCAGGGGACGAACAAGGGAGGAGACGAAACGTTCCTTCTGCGAAAGGTATCGAAGCCATTCTCGTTGGAGAATACCCTTGAGACAGACGAGATACTGGATCGGGGTGAACCCCTTCCATTTCTCCGACGGTGAACCCGCGAACGTTCTGGCTGCATCGGTCATGGCCTTCCTCCCCGAACATTCAAATCCGCGATGCCGGTCAGTTTTGAGAATGCCTGGTTGATTGTCTCCGTGCCTGTCTCAGAAAGAATGGTCGACACCTGGCCATCGGCGACGAGCCTTCCCTGGTCGAGAACAAGAACCTGATCCGCCTGTCCGACCTCATCGATGAGATGGGTCGCCCAAAGCACACTGATCCCTTGCTGTTGAACGAGCGCGCGGATGTCTTTCAGGATGGTCGCGCGTGACTTGATGTCGAGTCCCACCGTCGCTTCGTCGAGCAACAGCAGGGAGGGGCGATGCAACAGGGCGCGAATGATCTCGACCCGCCTGATCTGTCCGCCGGAAAGGCCGCGCACCTTTTCCTCGATACGGTCGGTCATATCGATCGACTGAAGAAGTTCGTCGATCCGCGGCCGCGCCACGCGCGTCCCGATACCGTGCAAGGCGGCGTGGTAGAGGAGATTCTGCCGGACACTCAGATCGAGATCGAGGGTGCGTGCCTGGAACACGATGCCGAGGCGCCTGAGCGCCGGACCCGAATTGCGGTTGATATCCTGGCCGAAAACGCGAATGCGGCCCGTTCGCGGCGAGAAAAGATGGCTGACGAGCGAGAAGAGCGTCGTCTTGCCGGCGCCATTGAGCCCAAGAAGCACGGTGAACCGCGATGGTTCTATGGAAAACGAGACATTGTCGAGCGCCTTTCGCTGGCCATAGCTATAGCTGACAGACGCGAGTTCGAGAGCGGCCGCCGCCGCTCTCTCCTCATCTTGGGACGTTTCTGTTAAACGGGATTGCAGCTTCATCGTATTGCCTTTCACAAGCGGCGGCTTGGCCGCGGCCCGAATGGGGCCTCACCTGGTTCGGCTACTTGATGATGATCTTGCCCGTCATGCCCTTGCCCGCCAAATCGGGAACCGACCACGTGTATTCGCCTGGCCGCACCGTCGTGAACTGGACGTTTATCGTTCCTTCGGAATCGAATTCCAGCCATGCAGGTGCGCCGTTCATGTGAACTTCGAGATCGTTGATGACGATCTGGTTCATCCAGACATTACGGAACAGATCGGTCATGAATTTGTATTCGAGGCCGGCCGCAGATGTGATTTTCCAGCGGTAGCCCTGTCCTGCAATAAGTTCAAAATCCTTCTGGTTCACGGCGAAGTTGTCGTCTTTCGATCCGAGGATCAATTCCGGAACATTCTGGCTGGCGCGCGTGACCTTGGGCGCATCGTCATCATCGTCGCTATCGGCGGATTGGGCGAAGGCCTGATTCTGCACCGAAAGAGCGCCGATGAGCGCGGCAAAGGCAATAGCTGTGAATTTCGACATGTCTTCCTCCCTTTGAAAAAATCGAAATATGGATCAGTCGGGTGCGACCGTCACACCCCAGGGCAGCGCCCCGACAGTGACGGACTTGATCGGTTCATCGCTCTCCGTGTCGATGAAGGTGATATCGTTCGAAAGGCCGTTGGTGCTGATCAGGTTCTTGCCGTCCGGCGTGAACGCCAATTGCCAGACGCGCTGGCCCACGAGGATGTATTTTTCGACCTCGTAGGTTTCCGTGTTAACAACCGCCACCCGGTTGGCAGGCCCGAGCGCGACATAGGCCTTCTTGCCATCCGCCGTGATTCGCACGCCCACGGGTTGTATCGCCTCCGAGCGTAAGCCCTGGATTTCGAAGGTGATCTTCTTGACGACCTCTCTGGAGGCGTTGTCGATGACGGAGATCGTGCCGCCGATTTCCGCGGATATCCAGACCTGCGATCCGTCCGGCTTGAACTCGGCGAAACGCGGGCGTGAATCAACGAGCACGTTCGCCACGATCTCGTGGGTCGACGTGTCGATGAAATGCGCCATGTTGGTGGTTTCTGATGTGTTCACCATCGTCTTGCCATCAGGACTGATGCCCATACCCTCAGGCTCCACGCCGACCGGTATCTCGGAGATCACGCTTTTCCTGTCGACGTCGATGACGGTGACGAGATTGTCGTCCTCATTGGCGACATAAAGGGTCTTGCCGTCTGGAGAGAGCACGAAAAGTTCAGGGTCCGGACCGGACGGCAGCGTTCCGATAATCTGATGAGTCGCGGTATCGATGATCTCCACCGTATCATCGTCGCTGGCGCAGACGTAAAGATGCTTCCCATCATGGGAAATCGTGATCCCGCGCGGTCTCTGCCCCACCTCGATCGTCTTCGTTACTTCCATCGTCTTGGAGTCGACGACTGTGACGGTATTGTCCTTCTCATTCGAGACATAGACGGCATTGGCCCAGGATGGCCCTACATCGACGACAGCCGCGATGGTTCCCGCAAGCAGGTAAGCATGTCTGCGCATTCTCTCCTCCCATTCCCGTTTATCAATTCAGTTTGCAGGCCGTCTCCGGCTGATCTATCCCCAATGTATCGAGTTCGGAAAACTGATGAAGAAATCCCTCCTGTGGTGAAGTGGAGATCACGCCGCGGCCGTCGCCGAGGAAGATTGGCTGGCGAAGCTGCCAATTCCACCGTCGGAAGGTCACCTTCTGCCCCTTGAATGCCGCCAGCGAGAAATTTTCATCTTTCAGGAAGGCTTCGATTTTTGCGGGGTCATTGCTGTTGGTCCGCGTCGCCGCCTCGCCGAGAATGCGGCCGGCCGTCCAAGCCTGCATGTCCTTGCCCAGCATGCGGCGTCCGGTCGCTTTCACGAAGCGGTTCTGGATCTGAGAACCGCCCCATTGCTCGCTGGCCGGATGCCAGGAGGATGGGATGAGGCCGGCTGTTCCGGCGACCGGCCTCGGATCCCAGGTCCGGTAGGGAACATAGCTGCCGAAGACTTCGCTTTCATCCGCGACGATCACCACGTCGTGTGCCGGCAGGTTCTGGGTGAAGACCGGCATCTGCCGTTGGACCTGAACGACGCCGCTGTCGGTGCGGCGGGCTGTGCCGGTATCCTTGTAGAGCCGTTCCTCGACGATCTTGGCGCCGAAGCGCTTCGCCGACCGCCGGATCGCGTCGGCGAAAAGCTGATCCGGTTCGTGGGAACCATAGAGAAGGACCCAGGTGCGCCATTGCTTCCAGATCAGATACTGAGCCAGGCCATCGGCAAGCATGCTCCGGGTCGGAGCGGTGTGGAAGACGTTGGAGCGGCATTCCTGTTCACGCAGGATATCGTCCGTCGATCCTACGTTGAAAAGAAGCACGCCGTTTTCCTTGGCGAGATCGGCGATGGAAAGCAATTGCCTGGCCGAGATGTCGGTCAGCACATATTTCTCGCCCCGGACCAGCATTTCCCGGAATACGGGGACAACATCCTCATCCCGCTTCGTCTGAACCACGTCCAGAGTGAAGGATTGCCCGAGAAACCTGCCGGTCGTGTTGTTGTCGTTGATAGCAACCTTTGCCCCCGCGACACCTTCATCCGCCGGAGGGATATCCAAAACCGAAAGGGCCAGTTGCGGCTCATAAGCTCGAATATAGCCTATCCGGATCTCGGTCGCGGGCTTAGCGGCCGGGTTTTGCTGCGCCATCGACTGCGGCGCATTGACGAAGAGCAAAAAACAAGCGAATAAAAATATAAGAGTATTAGGCACCGTACTCTTCATGATCATACCACGCCCTGCGCCGGCCTTCCGCGAAGGCAGACGCGCTGTACAGATGAGGTGCCCATTATGTTTGTAGCCCAATCCCCGATAAACTCAATACTTGTACTCAGCTTTTCTCGTCCTTGCCGTGAGAAATGCGGTACGCGGAGAGGCGTCTTATGACGTTGATGCTGGCCAGTGTTCAAAATCGCCAGGAAGCGGAGATCGCTCTGCAGGCGGGAGCGGATATCATTGATCTCAAGGATCCGGCGCGCGGCGCGCTTGGATCGGCCGATATCCGGCACATCGTCGATGTGGTCGGTTTCGTCTCCGGCAAAAGGCTCGTCAGTGCCGCCTGCGGAGAGTTTTCCGGCGATCCCGCGGCGCTGCGGTCAAAGGTCGAGGAGATAGCCTCGGCAGGGGTGGATTTCATCAAGATAGGATTTCTTCCATCCTCTCCCATCGCGGCAGGCGTGGAGGCTTTGGCCGATATTGCCGGCCGGAAGAAACTGATCGCCGTCCTTTTTGCCGATCATCGATATGAGGAGAACGTCATGACATCGTTCGCCAAAGCCGGCTTCTACGGCATCATGCTGGACACCGACGACAAATCGAAAGGGCGATTGCTGGATCATATGCCGCCTGATCACATTCCGGATTTCGTGGCCGAAGGGCACCGGCACGGATTGATGGTCGGTCTTGCGGGATCGCTGGAAGCGCCGGACATTCCAAGACTGCTGCCGAGCAAGCCGGATTACCTTGGCTTCCGCGGCGCGCTCTGCGAAGGCCTGTCCAGGAATGGCGATATCGACGCCGAAGCGACGGCAAAAATCCGCGCTCTTATTCCTGGAGACCGGCCCGCCGAAAAGCCTTCCGGCGTCGACCTCAAGCTCCTGGCGGCGCGGGGATATTTTCCCGGTTCGGCAGACGAGGATCTCGGCACGGATCAGATTTTCGTGCGGGATTTCGTCCTGCCGGTGCATATCGGTGCCTACAGTTTCGAACACGGCAAGCCTCAGAAGGTGCGGTTCGACGTCACGGCGGATGTACTTCGCGTAACCCGCGATCCGAAGGACATGCACCATATCGTATCCTACGACCTCATCATGGACGGCATCCGTGCGATTATCGGACGAGGTCATGTCGACCTGGTCGAAACGCTTGTCGAGCAGATAGCCGCATTCATTCTCGAAAATCCGCGTGTAGCCCGTGTGGTCGTGCGGGTGGAGAAGCTGGAACTTGGGCCAGGTGGTGTCGGAGTGCAGATCGAGCGGAAAAGGGAAAGCGCCCGGTCGTCGAACCCGCTTCGGGTCGTGGCGTCCGGCGACGGAGGAAGGAAAGTGGTATGACGCCGCTGGTCGTCAAGCTTGGAGGAAGCACGGCCGGTCGCATCGAGATGGAACAATGGATTGCCGTGCTGGCATCGGCGACCTTGCCCTTGGTGATCGTCCCCGGCGGTGGGCCGTTTGCCGATCAGGTGCGCTTCTCGCAGAAGGAGATGCATTTTTCGGATGCAGCAGCGCATGAGATGGCCATACTCGCCATGGAGCAGTTCGGCATCGTGATTGCCGAACGGCATCCGCGCTTTCAGCCGGCCCGTTCGCTCCATGATCTCGAAATGATCGTTGCGGAAGGCGGAGTACCGGTATGGCTTCCTTCGCAAATGACACGCAGTGCCGATATCGCACAATCCTGGGATGTCACGTCCGACTCGCTTGCCGCCTGGCTGTGCTGGCAGATCGACAGCCGACATCTCCTGCTGTGCAAGCAGGTCGATCCGGGCGCCCGGGACTTGCAAGCGCTGGTTGACAATGGCGTGGTGGATGCCATGCTGCCGGAACTGCTTGGGGAGGAGACAAGCTTGTACATTGCCGGACCGTCATCGCTGCGTTTGCAGCTGGCGGAGTTGCCTATGACGCGCATACCGGGACGCCGCGTGCGGATGCGCGAGGCGGCTGGAGGAGAAACTCGCGGATGACGCGGCTTCATACGCCGCGCTGGGCCTGGGTTCTGACCGGATCGGGCCATTTCTTCGTCGAATGTTTCGAATTGATCCGATCGCTCGACCATTGCGACGTCTTCGTGACGAAGGCGGCGGACGAGGTTTTGAGGATGTACGGGCTGAAGCTTGATTTTTCGGACACGACGCGCGTGCTGCGCGACAAGACGGCGAGCGCTGTTCCGGTCGGCGAATTCTATCACGGCGTCTACCATAGCGTCGTGATCGCTCCGGCGACGTCGAACACGGTTGCCAAATGCGTGGCCGGCATCTCCGATACGATCGCCACGAATGTCTATGCACAGGCCGGCAAATGCCGTCTGCCGTCGATCGTATTCGCATGCGACACTGCGCCGGAACTGGAGACGATGGCGCCGCACGGAATGGTGAAAGTTTATCCCCGGCCAATCGATCTGGAGAACACCGAACGTCTCAAGGCCTTTGAATACACCGAAGTCGTCGAATCCTTTGCCGATCTAAAACTGGCGGTGGCGCGCCGGAAGGGAGTGGTCGAGGGCAGTGGCTGAGCATCTCGTCTTCCTAACCGGACACCTGGCAAAAACCAGGCTCGAAAACGTTCTCGCCGGACTGGGAGCGACGCCATTCACTTACGAGATCATCGACATTGGCGTGAAGGTCGCCGCCCTGATGACGGAGGAGATCGTCAGCCGGCGCCTGCCTCGTTCATTGAAGGCGGACCGGGTCGTCCTGCCGGGGCGTTTCAGAGGGCATCTGGAGCGGTTGAGCGATACCTTCGGCGTCCCTTTCGTCCGCGGACCGGACGAGGTTGCGGACCTACCCATCTATCTTGGCCGGGCCGGAAAGGTGCCCGACCTCTCGCGCCACGATATGCGCATTTTCGCCGAGATCGTCGATGCATCGACCCTTTCGCTGGATGACCTGCTGCAACGAGCCAAAGCCCTTGCATCTGCCGGGGCGGACGTGATCGACCTCGGCTGTCTTCCCGACACGCCCTTCCTCCATCTGGCGGAAGCGGTCGGTCGACTCAAGGCCGAGGGACTTTCCGTCAGCGTCGACTCGGCAAATCCCGGCGAGCTGGAACTCGCCGCACGATCCGGCGTCGATTATCTCCTGAGCCTCAACGAAAAGACCATCGACATCGCCACTCGATATGAGGGGACGTCCATCCTCGTTCCGGCGATCCCGGGAGACCTTGATTCCCTCGGGCGTGCCATCGATGCGGCACGGAAAGCCGGGATATCCTTCATCGCCGATCCGGTTCTCGATCCGATCCATTTCGGCTTTGCAGCCTCTGTGGGACGCTTCATCGAGGCCCGGCGCCGCTGGCCGGATGTCGAGATGATGATGGGCACCGGAAATCTGACCGAATTGACGGACGCGGACTCGTCAGGGGTCACAGCGATCCTTGCTGGCCTCTGTTCCGAGCTTGCGATCGCCAACGTGCTGGTCGTCAACGTCAGTCCGCATACGGTGCGCACAGTGGAGGAGCATGATCGGGCGCGCCGGATCATGTTTGCTGCGAAGAACGACCATGCGCTGCCGCGCGGTTACGATGCCGGCCTCCTGCAGATCCATGACCGCTCGCCTTTCGCCAGCAGCGTCGCGGATATCAATGCGCTGGCTGAGACCGTGCGCGACGCCAATTTCCGGATCATGACCGCTCCGGACGGCATTCATGTCTTCAGCAATCAGGGGCATTGGACGGCGAAGGATGCTTTCGATCTCTTTCCTTCCCTCGATGTCGCGCAGGACGGTGCGCATGCCTTCTATCTCGGCGCGGAATTGATGAAGGCGCAAATCGCCTGGAAGCTGGGCAAACGCTATTCGCAGGACGAGCCGCTTGCCTGGGGCGTGGCGAGCCCTCGGACAAGCGAGGACCGCACCCGGCTTGCCGAGGCCGGGCATACGCTCCGGGCGAAGAAGGAAGGCTCATGACCTATATTCGGGAAACGATCGTGACGACGGTGAGCGCCGAAGGGCGCGTGCATATCGCCCCGCTCGGCATCATCGCACAGGATGACGGCTGGGTTATCGCGCCGTTCCGGCCCTCCACGACGCTTGAAAACCTCACTGCCGTGCCTTTCGCCATCGCCAATTATACGGATGACATGCGGATTTTCGCAGGCTGCCTCACCGGGCGGCGGGACTGGCCGGTCGTTGCGGTGGAAGGCTGCCCGGTCCCGCATCTGCAGGCGGCGCTCAGCCATTCCGTCCTGCAGGTCGCCTCCGTCAAAGAGGACGAGATACGCCCCCGCTATTTCTGCAAGGTCGTTGCCGAAGCCACGCACGCACCCTTCACGGGAATGAACCGCGCCAAGGCCGCTGTTCTGGAACTCGCGATCCTGGTGAGCAGGCTGCAAATGCTGCCGAAGGAAAAGATCGATTCGGAAATCGCTTATCTGACGATCGCGATCGAGAAGACGGCCGGGCCGGACGAGCGGCAGGCCTGGGATTGGCTGATGGAACGGGTGAACGCGCACCGTGCCACGCATTGAAGCGTTTGCCGGAAGGCCGCGAGCAAAAGGCCGCCTTATGGCTTTTCGCGTCCGGACCAGAGCAGGGCAACGGCAGCGGCAGGTGCTGCCTTGCTGGCGTGGTCCCGAGCTTCCTGCGAGGATGCGATGAGGGAGCCGAAATCGACATAGGGCCGCTCCAGGCGCCTGGCGAGCTGCATGATCTGCGGGCGGCCGATCCCCGCCCCCACGATGGGAGCGGCCTGGTTCAGCCGGGCATTGCCGGCGACCATGAATGCGCCGTTATAGATCATGCGCAGCTGATGCTCGCTGAACCAGCGGGCGATATCGATCCATTCGCTTTCGTCGAGATCGGTGCTGTCGCGGCCGACCATGCGGGCGAGGCGCCCGATCGAGCCTGCAAGCGATTTGGCTCTGCGGTCGGCGGCCGGATAGTGATCATCCGCCTCATCCAGAGTTCCGAGAATGCGCCCCAGATCGGCGGTGTTGGCGAAGTATTCGTTCATCAGCGGCGTCATCGTGCCGCGCACAGGAACCCGTTCGGCTATTCCGATCAGCGCGGAACGTGTGAAGCCGGTATAGACGAGCTCGCCGGTCAACAAGCGCTCCGCGTCGGAATAACCCGCGTTGCGAAGCTTTCCATTCTGGAACGCAATGATGTCGGTGGTTGTGGACCCCATGTCGACGAACAGGCCGTCCGTCTCCGTCCTCGCACTCAATTCAGCCGTTGCATGCCAATTGGCCGAGGCGATGTCGGGGCCGAGATCGTAGGCACGGGAAAGATCGACAAAGCCCGCACGGCCAGCATAGATACGGACACTGTCGCGGCCGAACTCTGTATCGATGAAGTCCAGGATACCGCGAATACCGTCTTCTCGTGACGGAAAGCCATCCGACAGCTCGCCTGTCATGGTGAAGACATGGGTGGCATTGCTTTGAAAAAGCGGTCGCAACCGATTCAGCGCCTTGCGCACCTGGTCAAGCCCGAGCCACATCGATGCCTTGAGGGTCGTGGCAAGCGTAATCTGGCCGTGTTCGGCCCGCGCCATCTTCAAATGCGCGCCGCCGATGTCCCAACCGATAATTGTTTCCTTTTCTTCTCTTGCAGTTCCGGCTTTCATGGGAGTCATCGTTTCTGCCGAGGTTTGATCATTGCTTATCATTCCAGTTCTCGACGTCAAAGACGGCCTTGTGGTGCGCGCGCAGATGGGCATGCGCGAGAGCTATAAGCCCATTGAGACGCCACTCAGCTCGACGCCGACGATCGAAAGCGTCGCCGACGGATTGCGCCGAATCCATCCATTTCCGGTTTTCTATGTGGCCGATCTCGATGCCATCGAGAAGGGCTCGAGCCCTTCCGCGACCGCCGACCCTCTGTTTCTTCTGCGGCCGAAACCCGATGTCTGGCTCGATGCCGGCTTTCGAGAGGCGAAGGACGTCGGAGCGGTGCTTGCAGATTCGCAGACGTTCGCGGTTCTTGGCTCGGAAAGCCAGGCCGATACGGATGTTCTCGGCGCGTTCGGCACGCATCCGAGACTGATCCTCTCCCTCGATTTTCGTGGCGGTGCCTTCCTGGGGCCTCCGTCCATCCTTTCGCATCCTCACCTTTGGCCAAAACGGGTGATTGTCATGACCCTCGACAAGGTGGGAGCGCGCCGCGGACCCGATTTCGATCGTCTGCAGGCCATCAAGGATGCCTCCGGAAACCGTGAGATCATCGCGGCGGGCGGTGTCCGCAACGTGGATGACCTGGAACGGCTGTACAGCATGGGTATTGCAGGCGCTCTCGTTGCGACCTCGTTGCATAGCGGTGAGCTCGACGGGGCGGAAATCTCCGCTTTCATGGATAAGTAAAATATATCCGAGAGAAGAAGTTTTTGCCTCTTCTCTCGGGTACACAGCCTCTCAATATGGCTTTGATTGTGGAGCGGGGATGAGCGCATGCTCAACCTCCCACTCCATTCTTTCGATACGAACCCGAAGCGTTGCCATCCTCAACGGTTCGCGCTTGAAGACGGCGCGCTGCTGAAGCCTAGAAGCCTCGACAACCGGCGCAACAGGCCGCCTGTTTCCACGGGCGACTCGCTCTGTGCGGGGTTGCTGCTTGTCTAAGCGCTGAAAGGATGCTTGACCGTGTCCCGCTGAGCGGTTGCTTCCGCCGCGGTCGGTTTGCCCGTCACGGCACGTTCTATCGCTTCCTTCGTCGCCCGGTAGTTATAGTCCTGGATCTTGGCATCGTCCTCGGCCTCCCAGTGGATGAAGACGCCGACGCAGATGAAGACGTCGTCTGCCTCTTCCGCAGGGATGATGCCTTCGGCAACACTGTCCTGCACTGCCTTTGCCACTGCGTGCTGTGCCGGGCCAAACATCTGCACGGCCTGTTTTGCACCCTTGATGGTGACCTTGTTGAACAGTATCGTATTAGGCTTGCATGCCAGGTTCGGCGCGATGACCGCAAGCAGCGATGTAAACCCGTCCTTGTTGTTCGTGAGTGCGTTGCAGAATGCCGTTTCCACGGCACTTCCGCGCGGTCCGATCAGAAGATCGATATGAGCGACTTCATTTCCCTCACCAACGAGAGACTCACCAACCATTACCTTGCTAATCTTTGCCACGGCCAATTCCTCCCTTGTACCGTATGGTCAAAAATGCGTTCGTCCAAAGAAGCCGTACCACACGAGACACGCGCTCGATGGACAGCTATCCTTGTTCGCAGCACCCTTTGACTGGGTCGGTTGGCCAGATAGCAGCGAGTAAGATTTGTTCGCCGATCAAATTCAACCATTTAAGTCGGGATTATGCAAGCCGAAGTTCATGTTGCAGACAAAAAGCGTGGCCACGGTGAGATCGGCAGAGGTTCCGGGATTGATATCCATGTCCTTGAGCCGTTTATCGAAGGCCAGCAGAACCTTTTCCCGCCTCGATAGGTTCATCTCGTCCGTTACCGTGCGGCGTATCATCTCCGCCTCTTTCCGGATTTCTTCGGCGAGATCGATGCCGTGCTTGCGCCCGACATGACTGTCGGGAAATGACGACAGGAAATGAAGGTAGACAAAGATCGTCGGCCACATGTCCTCTTCGCCCCTGTCTGCCGCTCCCGTCCATGCAGACAGGCCGCCGGTGAATATGTCCGCAAAGCCGGTCGTATATTGTCTCGCAATCATGTCGCGGTCGGCGGCCATGCCCATTGCCTCGAGGAGGGACACGGTCGGCTCCTCCCGGACATCCTGTTCTTCGGCGCTTCCAAGTCCTCCCGGATTGGTCAACCGGATGGCGGCGAAGACGTCGCGCGCATCGTCGGCGTCCAGGTCGTCCAATGTCCGGACGAGGTCCTTACGGAAGTCTGTCGTGGTGCTTTCGGCGGCCTTGGCGAGCGGTGCGCAGAGCAGGAGGATGCCGAGATTGGTGTTCGTTCCCACCTTTTCGCGCGTCGCCGTCACTGCGCCGAGAATGCGCCGGCCGACCGATGTTCGTGGTTCGCAAACCAGCGGCGCGCTGACCTCGGCGCTTTCAATGAACTGGGTCGCGGTCATCCGGTGGCCATCGGCGAAGCGATGGACATTGCCGGGTTTCAAGGCTTCGATCTCGGCCCGGCAAGCGCCGAGATAGGCGATCATGATCTGCTGCCGCGTCAGCGTCATGCGGCAGGTCTTTCCTTGATGTCAGGATTGAGAAGCTCGACCATTGCCCGGGCGATGCAATCGGAGATGCGGACGGGAACGACGGATTGCAGACCAGTCCAGGCGGGCATGCTGTTGACTTCCAGCACGAGGAGATTGCCTTCACACCCTTGAACGATGTCGATGCCGGCAAAGTCGGTGCCGATGGCCGAGGTCGCGGCAAGCGCAAGTTCCTCAAGCTTCTGACGCAATGGCCCTGCGACGGATTCCGCCTTTGCTCCGCGTGCGATATTGGTGATCCAGCCGTCGGCGCAACGTCCCATCATGCCGAGGATTTCGCCGTTGCTGACGAATATCCTGTAGTCCCGATAGGGTGGCCCATTCCGCACGACCAGACGCTGCAGGTAATAGACGTTATCGACATCATCAGGATCGGGCAGGTCCTCGATCGAACGGATGAGTCTGATTCCGCGCCCCTGCGAGCCGAAGAGCGGTTTCAGCACGAGCGGACCGTGAGACGCCTCGCGCTCGACGATGGTTTTGGCATTGTCGGGACCTTCCACGGCGAAGGTCTGCGGCGTCGGGATGCCGGCATTCGCGAGAAAAAACGTGGTTGTCGATTTGTCGACGCAGCGCTCGATCGCCTTGGCCGAGTTCCAGACGGGTACTCCGAGATGGGTGAGGGCGTGCAGGATGCCGAGGCGGCGCGTGACCGCTTCGAAAGTGCCGCCGGAGATGGAGCGGACGATCACACCTGCCGGAAGAGCGCCTTCGAGTGCCGGAATGTCGATGCCCGAAGGGTAGCGCGTATCGAACGCGATATCGGCAAGCGGGCAGAAGAGCGTCTCTGAACCGAGTTCTCGGAAGGAGCGCCGTAGCTGTTTCACCTGACCGTCGGGCTTGTCGGAAACGATGAGAATTTTATCGGAAATTGCTATCTGTTCAGCCAAGAGATTGCTCCAGCATCTGCCTGTTCCATTCGCCGGCACGGAAAGTCTCACCGGTTTCGACAGCCGTGACGATCACTTCGGCCGGGCTGAAGAGATGCGGATCGATCGCGTAGAAGTCGCCGTTGAATTTCTTGAAGGTTTCCGCGAAAGGTTGCCCGTAGTCGCGTGACCTGTTGCTCGGCAGTTGCTCGGCGAGTTCTCGTGCGGCGGATGCACTGCCACGAACGAACAGCTGCACCAGCCCACCATAGATGATAGCGTCGTTCGTCCGCCCCATGGCCTGCAGGAAATCGGGATGAGGAGCCGGAACCGGCGAGCATCCCGCCCCGTCGATGATGTTGTCCAGGGGGAAGTGGAGGCTGTGTGCCTTGTGAAGGGCGACCTCCAGGGAGCGGCCGATGATCTGCACGGAGCCGGCAAGGCTTTGTGTCGGGGCATAGATGAAAGTCAGGGCCTCAGGCGCCAGCCTGGTCGCAGCCGCCACCTTCTCGACAATGGCGGGGGGAGGAGGTTTGTCTGCCTCCAACACGAGGACGGATGTGGAAGCGTCGGTTTCGCTATAGGCGATTTCCTCGAACAACGGCTCCACGCGTGCCAGAAGGCGTGCAGGACCGGAGCCCATGGCGAAATATTTCTCGTGCGTGAGGCGCCAGCCGGCGTACTGGCTGCCGAGGCAGGCAAGGACCGGCTGCGAGGAATGGACTGTGACGGTTAGCGGCCACTGTTCATTGTGGCGATCGAGCGCCATGGAGACGGTCCCCAAGCCGCCCATGCAGATTTCCGTCATCCGCAGCCCCACTTCGAGCCCGCCGGGACTGTCCGCGCCGGCATCGATCAGATGTTCTCCGAGCGTTCCGCGAGTATGGGTAATGCCGAGCCGCTCTCCATCGGCAATGATCCGATCTACGATGCGCTGGGCACTTCTATTGAGGTGGGCTTTGCCGTTCATCATTGGAAACCCTCCTTCCAATGCTCCGCCATTTCGTTGACACGACGTTTCACGGCCCGTTCGGCGGCGGCGGCGGATCGTGCCTGGGCCAGGACGGTACAAACGGGGTCATCGGCGCATAGCGTCGATCCCGGGTTCTGGTGATCGGCCGTCATGTTAGGCCATTCGATCTGGGGAAAACGGGAAATGTCATAGGGTGCGTAGGCGATTGCCGAAGCTTTCGTTCCGCGATAGGTCGGCACCGTGATGTTCTCGCCCCGCACGGCACTCAAATGCGCGGCGAGCAGCGGTGCGTCTTCGCTGTCGAAGATATCGAGCGTTGCGCCCGGCCGTGGATTTATTTCGATGAGGTGCAGGCCGTCCGGCCCATCGATGAAATCAGCGCTGCAGAGACCGACGAGGCCGGTGCGCTTCGTCAGTTTGTCGAGCCAGCTGGTGATCTGCCTTTTCTTGTCACGGTCGAAGCGCCTAAGCCGCACGGCGCCGCCGTAGCGATAGGGCGAAGACTGTGAGGGCGCGGACCATTGCCGGCTGAAGCCCACGATGCGGGCGCTTCCCGACTGCGCCAGGAAGAGAGCCGAGATGCTGCTGCCCTGGACGAACTTCTGGTAATAATAGCCATTTTCCAGGGTTGTCGCCCCTGCGGGCCGGACATGCGAGCCTCCGGCGCCGCCGCCGAGCTTTATAAGCCAGCCGTTCTGCTCCGGCGCGGAGAAGCGGATTGCCGGATGCCTGATATCGAGATCCCGGCAGAGGCGAGACAAGCCTGCCGGATCCTTGACCGCGCGTATCGTCGCAGCACTGTTTCCGGCAATCCGAAAGGTTTGGGCGAGCATATCGAGGATGTCGGGGCTACGCTCGAAACCTGAGCCATATACCAGTGCGACCGGCTCCTCCTCTCGTGCCAGCCCCATCAGGATGTCGACTATTTTTCCGCCGTCGATTCCATCGCGTATGCTGCCGGGAAGTTGTGCAGTCCTCTCAGCCAGAGCGACAGTATCGGAGTCGCCAAAGAGATCGGCCACCAGCGGTCTGAAACCGGCGCGGCGCGCTGCTGCGGCAAGTGACCGGCCGGAAATGGCCGCGATCAGGATGGCAGGGCTATTTTTCGATGCTGCGGGCAAGGGCGAAAGCATCCTGGAAATCGTAGATGACCGGTTTTTCGGTGCCGATCATCTGTTTGAACAGGCCGGATTGAGTCTTGTATTTAAGGTTTCCGATGGTGAGAGCACCGATGCCGATCGCCGATGTCTCGCCCAGTTTATCGGCCTTTGCATTGGCCGCCAGGCCTTCGATACCCGAGGGCGGTACGGCATTGACATCCGCCGCGATGAGCAGATGCGTCGCCGAGTGAAGTTGCCCAGCCGAGATTACTCTGACGCCGGCTTTTGCTGCGGCCAGGACAACCTCGGTCTCCTGCAGCAAGCCCGTCTTTTTCTCTTCCGTCGAGCCATCGGCCGCCGTCACCGTGACGCCAAAACGGGCCTCGATGGCTTTCGCTATCTCTTCTACGCGGCTCGTTCCGTCGTGGCCCGCCAGCGTGACGTCTGCGCCTTCCTTGGCGGATATCACGGCCGTGCAATAACCGACGACGCCGGTCGCTCCGAAAATCGTCACTTTTGTTCCGGCAAGGCTTCGGCCATGCAGTTTTTTGAGCGCCGCCTCGACCTTGGCCGCCATTGCCGCAGCCGTCGTGAACGAACCGGCGGGATCGGCAAAAACCGAAATTTCGAAGGGAGGCACCATTGCCGCTCTCGCGGCATCGATCATGTCGAGCGCCAGGACGGTATCTCGCCCGGCAATGAAAACACCGGTGGAGACACCGGCATCCGGTGGGCGCGAGAAGATTGCATCCTGAACGAGGCCGGTCACGTCGGCGAGCGCCACATCCGTGTAGGGAATGACATGATCATAACCCGCATCAAGAGCCATGTTGACGTCGAAGGGGCTCATCTGTCTCAGCGGCGTGAGCATATGAAGAATGGTTTTCCGGCCCATTGCTTTGCCTCCCCTAGCAGCGGTTCTTGTATGCCAGCTCAAATTCGGCTGGTTTTGTCTTTCGCGTGATCGTCGCCCCATTGTTTCTGGCGGCGACGATACGGATCGTCGTCTGGGTATCCTGCAGCGCAGAGGCGGCGGTGATGCGTTCGGCCGCAACCTGCGATTCAGCAAAAGCGAACCCTGTTGGCCCCCAGGAGCTTTGTCCGATACCCACTGCGCCACATTCAGCAAGCCTCGTGAGCGTTTCCTCTACCGCCCGACTGGCGAAACGCCCGCCTTGAGCCGGCGCGAAATAATCGCCGAGCTTCTGCTGGATCGCCGTGATCGCATTGCCGAACGTCGCGATGTCCTTCTCAATCAAGGCAGGCATGATCTCCATCAGCGCATGGCGGCAGATCGAAGCGGAGCTCTCCTCAGGAAACGGTGGAAGTGTGCGGAAGGCTTTGATTTCTGCGTCTCCGTGAATGCCCTGGGCGCTGCTGTCCAGGACCAGGATGATGCGCCATTCGTTCGGAAACGGGATGCGGGAAATGACGGTCGGCGTCAGGTCGTCCTTGGCCTTGCCGGCGTCAAAAATGAGACCGCCTTCTTCGAAAGCCGCAATGCCGATCCCCGATCGCGCGCCGCGCCCGAGAAAGGCGGCATCGTCGCTGACGCGAAACGGCAGACCGTGCAATGTCCGAAGAGCCGCCGAAACGGCGAGCGCGAGCTGGGTCCCAGATCCCAATCCGGCATGAGCGGGAATGGTCTCGAACACGGTGATCTGATGATGATCGGCGAGATCGAGATGGGATCGGAGAGCCGCCAGGTGCGAGAATACGCGGGCGCTCTCATTGCCATGAACACTGGTCCTCGTCGCCCTCGATACTTCCAGCCTGGTTGATATGCCATCGAGAGGCAGGCCGATGCTTCCAAAGCGCGAGCTGTCCTTTCCAGGGATATCCAAAAATCCGAGGTGCAAGCGGCCAGGAACTTGAATGGAGACGGAGTCCGACATCGGTTCAATTCTGAACTTTTTGATAATCGGGCCCTCAGTTCATGTTATCCTATTTTGCTACCGGCGCAAGCCGGCGTGAAGCGGCGGGTGAAAGAAACGAGGAGCATCTGCGATGAGCGACGAGACGGCACGGAGACGGGAGCACGTTTATTCGGAGGACGAGATCGTCTCGAAACTGCAGGCGGAGCTTCCGCATTGGCGTTACGAAAACGGCTGGATTCGCCGCAAATACAAAACGCATGGCTGGAAATCCACGTTGATGGTCATCAATACCGTCGGCCATCTGGCAGAGGCGGCATGGCATCATCCGGATATCAAGGCATCCTACGCCTGGGTGGAGGTCTTGCTGACGAATCATGCGGCAAAAGGCGTTACCGACAAGGATTTCGAACTCGCCAGGAAGATTGAGGACGTCGTCCAGTGGGAGCCAGGCAAGGAAGGTGGGGCTCTGGAAGGTACCCCCAATACCGATCAGCGATTTGCGTACTTGAAATACGATAGCTGACTGCATTTTTCGCCGGATGGACTTCACATTTGGCGAAGAACGGATAAATTCAGGTCGGCACCAGAAAGTTTCGGAGTGTGATGGTTGCATGGATCGGCAGCCGAACAGTTCCTTTGCCGGCAGCAATCGAGCAGGTGGCAAAGCTTCTGGCAAAAAGCCGCTGCCCGGTATTCTCCCTCGATTCGGACATCCATGGATGCCGCTGCCTGATAGCGTTGGCAGAGCAGGTCGGGGCGACCTATGACCATGTGAACGGTCGCGATCTCGTTCATCAGGTCGCTCTGCATACGGATATCGGCGGGTTCTTTGGGACGGCGACGGAAGTACAGCGTCGCGCTGATGTGATTGTCGTCGTCGGAGAGGTTCCTGCCGCTCATCACGATCTGCTTCTTTCTCTTGCGGCCACGACGCCGGACCTGCCTCGGTCTGGCAAGCGACGCTGGTTTCACATCAAGGGCAAGGAGACTGCGGCCCTGAGCGGCGAATTGCGGCGGCGGGCAAAGGTTGTCGACGCCGGTTCGTCCGATCTTCCCATCGATGCGGTGCTTGGGGCTCTCAGAGCATCACTGGCTGCGAGAAAAGCATCTGTTGTGCTCGACAATATCGACGCCTTTCTGGGGGCGGTGGCGAACGCGGGTTTTCCCGTTTTCGTCTTCTCTCATTTCGGAGATGCCGCCAGCCTCACGATGCTGCAGGGCATGCTCATCGACATCAATAAAAAACAGCGTGCGACGGCTCTTTTCCTGCCTTCCGACGACGCTGCTTGGGGCATGGTCCTCGCATCGACCTGGATGACGGGATTCCCGCCGCGAACCGGCTTTTCGAGCGGATCGCCAGTTTATGACCCATGGCTTTGCGATGTGGATCGGATGATAGCCGGAAAGGAGGCAGATCTGCATCTGTGGGTCTCGGAGCGTGATGATGTGGACCCGCCGAGGCGTAGCGGCCTGCCGACGATCGTGCTGACGAGAAGCGACCGGCCGGTAGCCGGCGCAGCGGTTGCCATCCGCATCGGCAAAGCGGGTCTCGACCATGATGGCGTGGTCTATTCGAGCCGCATCGGAACCTTGAGGTCCGCTGCGGCAAAAGCGCCGTCCGATCTTCCCAGTGTTTACGCGATCGTCGAGCAGCTTCAGCATGCCTTGCAGGGTGAGGACGTGGCCTCATGCTGATCCGTCTTGCAGGGGGAGAAGTGATCGATCCGGTCAACGGCTTGGCGGGCAAGCGCGATGTCTGGATCAAGGACGGCATCATCGTCGAGAAACCCGTCTCCAAAAGGGCGGACAAGACCTATGATCTTTCAGGCTGCTTCGTCATGGCCGGGGCGATAGACATTCATTCCCATATCGGCGGCGGCAATGTGAATACTGCGCGTCTTCTGCTGCCGGAACAACACACCGCGCATCTCAAGCGGCCGCAACATACGCCGCTTTCGAATGCTGGGTGGTCGACGTTCCGGACGGGGTGCCTCTACGCGCAGATGGGGTTCACGACCGTGGTCGAACCGGCCATGTCGCCGACGAACGCGTTGCATGCCCATATGGAGCTCGCCGACATCCCGATCATCGACAAGGCGACGCTGGCGATCCTCGGCAACGACGATTTCCTCCTGTCGATGATCCGCGACAATGCCTCGTCGGCAATGATCGACGACTACGTGGCCTGGACCGTATCGAGGTCGAGGGCGCTTGGTGTGAAGGTTATCAATGCCGGCGCCTCGGCCGCCTTCAAGGAGAACATCCGCACTTTCTCCTTCGACGACGTTGTCCCCTCCTACGGCGTCAGTTCCCGCAGGATCGTGGAGGTGCTGCAGGCCTCTGTCGGTCGTCTCGGTATCCCCCATCCCCTCCATGTTCATGCCAACAACCTTGGAGTTGCGGGAAATGCCGCGACGGCCGCTGAGACAATCGGCGCGTCAAATGGTCGGCCGCTCCATCTCGCGCACCTGCAGTTCTATGGTTACGGCACGGAGGGAAAACGTGGCTTCTCGTCGGAGGCCGCCCGTCTGGCCGAACTGGTCAACGGCAATCCGGATGTGACAATCGATGTCGGGCAGGTGATGTTCGGGCAGACCGTGACGATTTCTGCTGACGTCATCAGGCAATATTCCGGAATGCGGACCGCCAGTCCGAAAAAATCCGTTCTCTTCGATGGGGACGGCAATGGCGGCGGGATCGTGCCTTACCGCTATCGCCAGGATTTTTATGGTTCGCTGCAATGGGCGGTGGGGCTGGAGCTCTTCCTGCTGATCGACGACCCCTGGCGGGTCTTCTTCACCACCGACCATCCAAACGGTGCTCCCTTCACGGCCTATCCGGAACTTTTCGAGCTGTTGATGCGCCGCGATGTCCGCAACGCGAAGATGGCGGAACTCGACCAGTCCGCGCTGGAGCTGACCACGCTTGCCTCGATCTCGCGCGAATATACGCTTGATGAAATTGCCGTTATGACGAGAGGGGCGCCCGCCAAACTGCTCGGGCTCGATGATCGCGGTCATCTCGGTCCCGGCGCGATCGCGGATATCGCCGTCTACCGGAAGGGGCAAGATGTCCAGAAGATGTTCCGCGACGCCGCATTGGTGTTCAAGAACGGCGATCTGGTCGTTCAGGACGGCGTGGTGACGCACTATCGCTGGGGGAGGGCGCTGCGGCTCAATCCGCCGTCCGACAAAGGGATCGTCAAACGTATGCAAGCCTATCACGAGGACCGCTACGGGCTGTCGCTCGATTGGTTCACCTTCCCGGATTCGGCGATTTCTCGCGAAAACCCGTTTGCGGAGGTCGCATGCAAGAGCTGACCCGTAATGGCATTGTGATCGATGACACGTTCGCGGAAGCGTTCGGCATGCGGGCGACCGCGATCATCATCACGGCGCCGACCCTGAAATGGGCGCGTCAGGCGGCCATCACCATGACCGGCTTTGCGACCTCCGTCATCGGTTGCGGTTGCGAAGCGGCGATCGACATCGACATTCCGGCATCGGAGACGCCGGACGGGCGTCCCGGCTGCCGCGTGATGATCTTCGCGATGAGCACCGACGATCTGCAGAAGCAGTTGAAGACGAGGCTCGGCCAGTGCGTTCTGACGTCGCCCGGCAGCGCCTGCTTCGCGGACCTCAAAGGCAGTGCCTCCCTCGATCTCGGTTCGTCGCTGCGCTACTTCGGAGATGGTTGGCAGATTTCGAAGAAGTTCGGCGGAAGGCATTATTGGCGCGTGCCGGTCATGGACGGCGAATTTCTTTGCGAGGCGAAGACCGGCCTGACCAAAGATGCGGTCGGCGGCGGGAACTTTCTGCTTCTCGCCGCGGATGCCGAAAAGGCACTGGCCGCCGCCGAGCGGGCCGTGGCGGCGATCGAAAAGGTTCCGGGTGCGATCATGCCCTTTCCGGGCGGCATCGTGCGGTCCGGCTCGAAGGTTGGCGGCAAGTACAAGGGCATGATGGCTTCGACCAACGATGCCTATGCGCCGACGCTGCGCGGTGTGGTCAAGAGTGCGCTTGGCCCGGAGATCAATGCGGTCCTGGAGATCGTGATCGATGGCGAGAACAACGACGCGGTGAACGCCGCGATGCGGGCCGGGCTGAAGGCCGTCATCGATTTCGGGCCCAAGCGCGGTGCGTTGCGCATCAGCGCGGGAAACTACGGCGGCAAGCTCGGCAAGTTCCATTATCATCTGAAGGATCTCCTGCCATGAAGCCGCTGACCTTCACGCTTCGCTCCGAGCCGGGGGAAAGGCTTGACCTGTCCGGCCTGATCCCCGACCGGCTCAGTGGCATGCCGGTGGCCGAAATCGCCGGATTGCCGATCGGCACCAGTCGGAGTCCCGCCATCGTCGGAGACATCTTCAAGATTACCGGTGCCGATGCCGCCAATATCGTCTTTGCCGGAGGCAGCGGGCGTTTCGATTTTGTCGGCGCGGAAATGAAGACAGGGCGCATCCGCGTTGACGGCGATGTCGGTGCCCGCGCCGGCCGCCGCATGGCCGGCGGTACACTTGTGATCGAGGGCAAAGCCGGATTGCAGGCTGGATCCGGCCTCAAGAACGGACGCATCGAGATCAATGGCGATGCAGGCGAGGGGATCGGCGGGCCGATGGCAGGTGAAATCCACGGCATGACCGGCGGTCTCATCATCGTGCGCGGCAAGGCAGGGCATCGTCCCGGCGAGAGGATGCGGCGCGGCATCATCGCGCTCCTGAAAGGCTGCGGCGATTATGCAGGCCTCAACATGGTTGCCGGGACGATTGTCGTCACCGGCCGCGTCGGCCACTATCCGGGCCACCTGATGAAGCGCGGATCGCTCCTGTTCGACCGGCGGCCGGCCGACCTTTCACCCACATTCATGGATTGCGGCCGGGTCGATATCGCCTTTCCGGCGCTGTTCGATCGTTATCTGATGGAGGAAAAGATCCTCGACCGGCCGCTGCTTGGCGCAAAACCCACCCGTTTGGGCGGTGACAATGCCGTTCTGGGCAAGGGTGAAATCATGTTTCCGCGAGGGTGAGCCGTGGCTGCCCGGCTCGGGATCGACCGAAGGTATTCAAACCGGTTCCTGCTGCATCGGATAAAGCTTGTCGAAGAAAGGCAGGCATTGAGCCCCTCTCTGCCGCAGGAAAACCTGAAAGGCGTTCATCGCCGGGGAGATAGTCCTGTCTGTCCGCGTTACCGAAAACCATTGCCTGCGGATCGGCATGCCGATGACGTCCAGCGTGACGAGCTTTCCGAACTCCAGTTCCATGGCGATGGTATGGGCGGAGATGAAGGCGATGCCGAGCCCTGCCATGACGGCCTGTTTTATCGTCTCGTTCGACGACATTTCAGTACCCAGATCCTCCAGCTTTCCTGGGATTTCTCCGAGAAAGATTTCGAGCGAGATGCGCGTGCCCGATCCTGGCTCGCGAATGAGGAAGTGCTCTCTGGCGATCTCTTCCTTGGTGATATCGCGCCTCTTTGCCAGGGGATGATCCGGCGGCGCGATCATCACCAGCGGATGATCGCCGAACACCACGGAGTGCAGCGGCATGTCGCTGGGCGAGCGCCCCATCAGGGCGATGTCGACGTCATGATTCTTCAGCTTGGCGATGATTTCCGCCCGGTTGCCGATCGTCAGCGAGACGGCGATGTCCGGATGGGTTTTCTTGAAGGTGGCCATCAGGCGGGGGGCGAAATATTTCGCGGTCGAGACGACGCCGAGTGCCAGCGTGCCGGCGCGCACGCCCTTGATGGCATCGATCTCGTCGTCCAGCTGGCGCAGCCTTTCTTCGATCATCTGGGCCGCATCGATGAAGGCAAGGCCCGCGGCTGTAGGGCGTAGTCCATCGTTGGTCCGGTCGAAGAGGATGACGCCGGCATCCTCCTCGATCTGCTTCAGCTGGATGGTGATCGCCGGCGGAGTGAGGCCAAGCGTGTTGGCCGCCCGGACGATCGTTCCGTGCCTCGCTATCTCCTGCGCCGCGCGCAGATGTCTGAGCGTCAGATTTCTCATGCTTGAAGATTAGTGAAATTTATCCAGAAGGTAAATGGAATAAATTTTACTTAATCCGAGTTTTTTGGTTCGATACCGCCATGCCCAGGAAGGCAGTGAGCGGGCAGGGAGGGTAAATCATGACTTCGTCGACGCTAGATGCCTTTTTGAATTCCCATGTCGCGGGTGGGGCGCCATTCGCCGAAGCTGCCGCGTCGACGATCCGGCAGTTGGTTACGGCAGCGGTCACGCTCGGCAGAACCATCAACCAAGGCGCCTTTGGTTTGGCCCTATCTGGGGAACGCGGTGATGTCGGCCCTGGCGGTGATGTCCCGAAGGAACTCGACGTTCTGGCCGATGCCCTGTTCATCGAGGCGATGCGGCGGGCGCCTGTCTGCCTCTACGCTTCCGAAGAGCTTGAAGAGGCTGCTCTTCTTGACCCGAGGGCCCCGCTCGCGATTGCCATCGATCCACTGGACGGCTCCTCGAATATCGACATCAATGTCTCGATTGGGACTATTTTCTCCATCCTCCCAGCGGCTGGTGATCCGGTCGGCGAGCCGAACGCCTCCTTCTTCCACCCGGGAGACGCCCAGCTCGCCGCCGGCTTTTTCATCTACGGCCCGCAGCTTGCGCTGGTTCTCAGCGTCGGGAGCGGCACCCATGTCTTTGTTTTTTCCGCGCAGCTCGGCGTGTTCGTCCAAACCCATGAAAACTTGGTCATCCCGCCGCGGACGCAGGAATTTGCGATCAATACGGCCAACTACCGCCACTGGGACGAGGCCGTCCGGCTTTATGTCGATGACTGCCTGAAAGGGATGGAAGGCCCCCGCGAAAAGGAGTTCAACATGCGCTGGATCGCAGCCGTTGCAGCCGATGCCTACCGCATCCTCATGCGCGGCGGCGTTTACCTCTATCCCGGCGACCGGCGTAGGGGCTACGGTGAGGGTCGGCTGCGGCTGGTCTATGAAGCCAACCCGATCGCCTTTCTCATCGAACAGGCCTGCGGAGCCGCCACCGACACGATCAACCGCATTCTGGACCTGACGCCAACGGCACTGCATCAGCGTGTTCCGCTGGTCTTCGGCTCAGCTCGGGAGGTGGCTCGCGTCGGCCGCTACCATACCGAGCCCAGCAATATCGCTGAACGGGCGCCGCTTTTCAGCAATCGCGGCCTTTTCAGAGCCTGATCGGGAGGACGCGGCAATGTCGGCAAGACATCCCATTATTTCGATTACCGGATCGTCAGGCGCGGGAACCACCTCGGTCAAGCGCATTTTCGAGCAGATTTTCCGGCGCGAGCAAATCGAAGCGGCCTTCATCGAAGGGGACGCATTTCACCGCTACGACCGGCAGGCCATGAAGGAAAAGGTCGCCGAAGAGGAGAGGAACGGCAATCCGAATTTCACGCATTTCCATGCGGAAGCCAACGAGTTGGAAATCCTCGAATCCGTCTTCGAGGAATATGGCCGGTACGGCACAGGCCGCACCCGCACCTACATCCACGACGAACAGGAGGCCGCACACCACAATGTACCGCCGGGGAGCTTCACGGAATGGCGCGATTTTCCGCAAAGCGACCTGCTTTTCTACGAGGGGCTGCATGGCTGCGCGGTGACGGACAAGGTCAATCTCGCTCGCCATGCCGATCTGAAGATCGGCGTCGTGCCCGTCATCAATCTCGAATGGATCCAGAAGATCCATCGCGATCGCGAAGCGCGCGGCTATTCGACGGAGGCGGTCATGGACGTCATCCTGCGGCGCATGCCGGACTATGTCCGCTACATCACGCCGCAGTTCACGCTGACCGACATCAATTTCCAGCGGGTGCCGATCGTCGACACGTCCAATCCGTTCATCGCGCGCTGGATTCCGACCCCTGACGAATCGATGCTGGTGATCCGCTTCGCGAGACCGCGTGGCATCGATTTCCCGTATCTGCTGTCGATGATCCACGACTCGTTCATGTCGCGCGCCAATTCCATCGTGGTGCCTGGAAACAAGCTCGATCTCGCGATGCAGCTGATCCTGACACCTTTGATCATGCAACTGATCGAACGCAAGAACCGAGCCTCGTGAGGATGAAAGCGATGAACACGCAACTTCAGCCGCAGGACATAATCGAGTCCGATATCGTAACGGAACAGGACATGGCGAATGCTATCAGGGCGCTTGCCATGGATGCTGTTCAAAAAGCCAACTCCGGCCATCCGGGCATGCCTATGGGCATGGCTGATGTCGCCACGGTCCTATTCGGCCGTTTCATCAAAATCGATCCCTCCGATCCCAAATGGCCCGATCGCGACCGCTTCGTCCTTTCGGCGGGTCATGGCTCGATGCTGCAATATGCGCTTCATTACCTGATCGGCTATGAGGATATGACGATCGAGGAGTTGCAGCGGTTCCGCCAGTTGGGCGCCACGACCGCCGGACATCCCGAATTTGGGCATACGCTCGGCATCGAGACCACGACGGGGCCATTGGGCCAAGGCATCGCCACGGCCGTCGGCATGGCGCTTGCCGAGCGCATTGCCAATGCGCGTTACGGCGACGCGCTCGTCGATCACTATACCTATGTCATCGCCGGTGATGGATGTCTGCAGGAGGGCATCAGCCACGAAGCGATCGACCTTGCCGGCCACCTGAAGCTGTCGCGGCTGATCGTCCTGTGGGATAACAATTCGATCTCAATCGATGGTCCCACCAGTCTCTCGACCTCGATGAACCAACTTGCCCGTTTTCAGGCGGCAGGCTTCGATGTGCAAGAGATCGACGGTCATGATTTCGACGCGGTCGGTCGTGCGATTTCGCGGGCAAGGGGTTCGGACAAACCGTCTCTGATTTCCTGCCGGACAGTGATCGGCAAAGGCGCTCCGAATCTTCAGGGCACGGAGAAAACCCACGGAGCGCCGCTTGGCGAGAGCGAAATCGCTGCTGCAAGGCAGCAGCTGAATTGGCCTTATGCGCCGTTCCACATTCCCGAATCCATCCTGGATCGTTGGGGCGAAGTTGCCGTGCGTGGGGCTGCGGAACGGCGTAAATGGCTCAATCGGGTTGCCGCGGCTCCCGAAGGCCGGGCGTTCCTCAGGACGATCGAACGGGAAATCCCGGCGTCGCTTTTCGACGCGCTTGCCGAATTTCGCCGGGAGCATCAGACGAAGGCAACGAAGGTCGCCACTCGCAAGGCTTCGGAAATGGTGCTCGGCGTCATCAACGCCGCGACGGATTTGACGATCGGTGGTTCGGCGGACCTCACCCATTCCAACCTCACCCTGACTGCTGGGATGGAGCCTATCAGGCCGGGGAACTACGCCGGACGTTATATCCATTACGGTATTCGCGAACACGGGATGTCGGCTGCGATGAACGGTCTTGCCCTGCATGGCGGTTTCATTCCCTATGGCGGCACCTTCCTCGTCTTTTCCGATTATGCACGTGGTGCCATCCGCCTGTCGGCGCTGATGGGGCAGCAGGTCGTCTACGTCATGACACATGACTCGATCGGCCTCGGCGAGGACGGACCGACCCATCAGCCGATCGAGCATCTGGCGATGCTGCGCGCGACGCCAAACCTCAACGTCTTCCGTCCCTGCGACATCGTCGAGACGGCGGAGTGCTGGGAGCAGGCGCTGAAGGAACGCGATCGGCCGAGTCTTATCGTACTGTCGCGCCAGAACCTGCCGATGGCTCGTTCGGAAAACAGCGAAGAAAACCTTTCCGCGCGCGGAGCTTACATCCTGCGCGCGACCTCGGAGCCACGCGCCCTCTCTCTCCTTGCGACCGGTTCCGAGGTCGAAATTGCCTGTGTTGCGGCCGACAAGCTGCTGGCCCAACACGGCATTGCCGCCGCGGTCGTCTCAATGCCTTGCTGGGAGTTGTTCGAACAGCAATCGCCCGAATACCGCAAGGCCGTGCTCGGGACGGCGCCCAGGATCGGCATAGAGGCGGCGGCGCGCCTCGGTTGGGACCGGTATCTCGGGGAAGACGGCGTCTTCATCGGCATGCATGGCTTTGGAGCGAGCGCTCCGGCTGCCGCACTCTATGATCATTTCGGCATCACCGCCGAGGCCGTCGTGGAAGCAGCGCTTGAGTTTGCTGCCCGTGGATCGAGCACAGACCGGACAGATCGGTAGAAAGGAGCAGGTCCAATGGCCCGCATTACATTACGGCAGCTGCTCGATCATGCGGCGGAATACAGGTATGGCGTTCCGGCCTTCAACATCAACAACATGGAACAGGGGCTGGCGGTCATGGAGGCGGCGGCGGCGTGCGATGCGCCCGTCATCCTCCAGGCGTCGAAAGGAGCTCGCTCCTACGCGAAGGACATCATGCTGGCGCGTATGATCGAAGCACTGACGGAGATCTACCCGGCCATTCCCGTCTGCGTCCATCAGGACCATGGCAGTGACGAAGCGACCTGCATGACGGCGATCCGCCACGGGTTCACGTCGGTGATGATGGATGGCTCCCTCACAGCGGATGCTAAAACGCCTGCCTCCTATGAATACAATGTAGCGATCACCGAACGGGTCGCCCGTATTGCCCATTGGGTGGGCGTCTCGGTGGAAGGGGAACTCGGTGTTCTGGGTTCCCTGGAGAGCGGCACGGGAGCGGCCGAGGACGGTCACGGCGCGGAAGGCACCCTGTCGCACGACCAGCTTCTGACCGACCCCGATCAGGCAGTCGATTTCGTCGCCCGCACAGGTGTCGATGCGCTGGCGATCGCCTGCGGCACGTCTCACGGCGCCTATAAATTCACGCGGGCCCCGGACGGCGACATCCTGGCGATGGACGTGATCGAGGAAATCCACCGCAAGCTGCCGAACACGCATCTCGTCATGCACGGCTCCTCCTCGGTGCCGCAGGAGATGCAGGACATCATCAACCGTTTCGGAGGGCGGATGCCGCAGACCTATGGCGTTCCCGTCGAGGAGATCGAGCGCGGCATCCGCCATGGGGTCCGCAAGGTCAATATCGACACCGACTGCCGCATGGCGATGGCGGGGCAATTGCGAAGGATCGCGACGGAACATCCGGAGGAATTCGACCCGCGCAAGTTCCTGAAGCCGGCGATGGAGGCAATGCGCAATCTCTGCCGCGACCGTTTCGAACGTTTCGGTACGGCTGGCAAGGCCTCGAAAATCAAGGTCATTCCCCTGGACGAGATGGCGAGCCGCTATGCCACCGGGGAGCTCGATCCGCAGATCACAACCGCGGAAGCCGCCTGAGCGGCGGTCCGGAAGACAACGAAAGGACCAAGCCATGGACAGCAAATCCGAAACCGTCAAAGGCGCGGCGCGCTACAGATCGGGCGTGATGGAATATAAAAAGATGGGCTATTGGGAGCCCGACTACGAGCCAAAAGATACCGATGTCATCGCGCTCTTCCGGATCACCCCGCAAGATGGCGTCGATCCTATCGAGGCGGCGGCAGCCGTCGCGGGCGAATCCTCCACGGCGACCTGGACAGTGGTCTGGACGGACCGCCTGACGGCGACCGAGAAATACCGCGCAAAGGCGTATCGGGTTGATCCCGTGCCGAATGGCGAAGGGCAGTATTTCGCCTATATCGCCTACGACCTCGACCTGTTCGAGCCGGGTTCAATCGCGAACCTCAGCGCTTCGATCATCGGCAACGTTTTCGGTTTCAAGCCGCTGAAGGCGTTGCGGCTGGAGGATATGCGGTTCCCCGTCGCCTATGTGAAGACTTTCCAGGGACCTGCGACCGGCATCGTCGTCGAGCGCGAACGCCTGGACAAGTTCGGCCGCCCGCTGCTCGGCGCGACCGTGAAGCCGAAGCTTGGGCTTTCGGGGCGCAATTACGGCCGCGTCGTCTATGAGGCGCTGAAGGGTGGGCTCGATTTCACCAAGGACGACGAGAACATCAATTCGCAGCCCTTCATGCATTGGCGCGAACGTTTCCTCTATTGCATGGAGGCGGTGAACAAGGCCCAGGCCGAGACCGGTGAGGTCAAGGGAACCTATCTGAACGTCACAGCCGCCACCATGGAGGACATGTATGAGCGCGCCGAGTTTGCCAGGGAGCTCGGTTCGGTGGTTGTCATGATCGATCTCGTCATTGGTTACACGGCGATCCAGTCCATGGCGAAATGGGCGCGCCGCAACGACATGATCCTGCATCTCCATCGCGCCGGCCATTCGACCTATACGCGGCAGAAGACGCATGGCGTGTCTTTCCGCGTCATCGCCAAATGGATGCGGCTTGCGGGCGTCGACCACATCCATGCCGGCACCGTTGTCGGCAAGCTGGAAGGCGATCCCGCAACAACCCGCGGCTATTACGACATCTGCCGCGAGGACTTCAATCCGATGAGGCTGGAGAATGGTATCTTCTTCGACCAGCACTGGGCATCGCTCAACCGGATGATGCCGGTCGCTTCCGGTGGCATCCATGCCGGACAGATGCACCAGTTGCTGGACCTCCTCGGCGAGGACGTCGTGCTGCAGTTCGGCGGTGGTACGATCGGGCATCCGATGGGTATCGCCGCCGGTGCCACGGCCAACCGCGTGGCGCTCGAATGCATGGTGCTCGCCCGTAACGAGGGGAGGGATATCCTGCGTGAAGGACCACAGATCCTGCGCGACGCCGCGCGCCACTGCCAGCCGCTGCAGCAGGCGCTCGATGTCTGGAAGGACGTGACCTTCGACTACACCTCGACCGACACGCCGGACTTTGTTCCGACAGCCACCGCAGCAGAATAGGAGAAGCGACATGCATATCACTCAGGGAGCGTTCTCGTTCCTGCCGCCGCTGACGGACGAGCAGATCGCCAGGCAGGCCCAGTATTGTATCGACAAGGGTTGGGCGATGAGCCTCGAATTCACGGATGATCCGCATCCCCGTAACACCTATTGGGACATGTGGGGCCACCCGATGTTCGACAATCCGGATGCGGCTGCGCTGATCATGGAGCTGAAGGAGTGCCGCAAGGTCTATGGCGACCGCTATATCCGCTTCGTCGCTTTCGACAGCACCCACGGATGGGAATCCGTCCGCCTTTCCTTCATCGTCAACCGTCCTGCGGCAGAGCCGGGCTTCCGGCTGGAGCGGCAGGAGGCGGGCGGCAGAAGCATCCGCTACACCACCCGGTCCTATGCGGCGGACAAGCCGGCGGGAGAGCGCTATGGCTGAGGCGGTTTCCATGAGACCTAAGGTCGACGGCGAAGTGCCTTCCACCATCGACCTGCGGGCGGAATATGTCGAATCCGGTGTCAAGGACGTGCTGGAAGAGTTGGACAACTCGCTCATCGGCCTTGCTCCGGTCAAGCAGCGGATCAGGGAGACCGCGGCCTTGCTCCTGGTCGAGCGCGCGCGCAAGCGTCTCGGTCTCGCCCATGAGACGCCGACCCTGCACATGAGCTTCAGCGGCAATCCGGGAACCGGCAAGACCACGGTCGCGCTGCGCATGGCCGATCTGCTCCATCGCCTCGGCTATATCCGCAAGGGGCATCTGGTGTCGGTGACCCGCGACGATCTGGTGGGGCAATATATCGGCCATACCGCGCCGAAAACGAAGGAAATCCTGAAAAAGGCTATGGGTGGCGTCCTCTTCATCGACGAGGCCTATTATCTCTATCGGCAGGAAAACGAGCGTGACTACGGTCAGGAGGCGATCGAAATTCTCCTGCAGGTCATGGAGCATCAGCGCGAGGATTTCGTCGTCATACTGGCGGGTTATGCCGACCGGATGGATCGCTTCTTCGAAAGCAATCCAGGCTTTCGTTCGCGCATCGCCCATCATATCGACTTTCCCGATTATACGGATGACGAGCTGCTGCGGATCGCGGAGGTAATGCTCGCCAAGCAGAACTACAGTCTTGACGTCGAGGGGCGGGCCGCCATGGAGCAATATATCGCGCTGCGCCGTCGACAGCCGCATTTCGCCAATGCCCGCTCCATCCGCAACGCGCTCGACAGGGCACGCCTGCGCCAGGCAAACCGGCTGTTCGAAACGTCCAACGGATCGATCGGTGCCGATGCGCTGTCGACGATCGTTGCCGTCGATATCAGGGCAAGCCGCATTTTCAACAGCGGGACGATGCAAGAGGAGGCCGCATCATGAGCACAAAGACGATCATCGCACCTTCCATCCTGTCCGCGGATTTTTCCCGGCTGGGCGAGGAAGTAGAAGACGTCGTCAAGGCGGGCGCCGACTGGATTCATCTCGATGTCATGGACGGCCATTTCGTGCCCAACATCACGTTCGGGCCGCAGGTCATCCGATCCATCCGCAAGCGCACGAACGCCGTCTTCGACTGCCATTTGATGATTGCGCCGGCGGACCCCTATATCGCCGCCTTCGCGGATGCAGGCTGCGATGTCATCACGGTTCACGCCGAAGCCGGTCCGCATCTCGACCGGACGCTTCAGGCGATCCGTGGACTGGGAAAGAAGGCCGGTGTGTCGCTCAATCCGTCGACGCCCGAAAGCACCATCGAATATGTGCTCGACCGGCTGGATCTTATCCTGCTGATGACGGTCAATCCAGGCTTCGGTGGGCAGGCCTTCATTCCGGCCGTTGTTGAGAAAGTACGCCGCGTCGCCGCAATGATCGGCGATCGTCCGATTCATATCGAGGTGGACGGGGGAGTTACTCCTGAAACCGCGCCGCTGGTCTCGGCCGCCGGCGCGAATGTCCTCGTGGCCGGCTCCGCCGTGTTCGCGGGCAACGATAGAACCGCCTATGCTGGCAATATCGAGGCGATCCGCCGGCAAGCGGACAGGTCACTGGCGCGTCGGGCGGCCTGAGTTCAATTGCGAGTGATGCGAAATGCATGATGGGGCTACCGGGAAGACCGGCAGCCCCTTGCTTCATTGCTTTTTCGAAAACTGTTCGAGATAGGCGAGCAGATTGCTGATCTCGCCTTCGTCCTTCAGGCCGGCAAAAGCCATCTTGGTACCTTTCACCTTCGCCTTGGGATTGTGAAGGTAGTCACGCAACGATGCCTCGTCCCATTGGAGGCCGGCTTTGCCTGCTTCGACCATCGCCTTGGAATAGGCAAACCCGGCATGGGTGCCGGCAACCCTGCCGATCACACCATTCAAGGACGGACCTACCTTATTCTTATCCGTCTCGGCGTCATGGCAGGCCTTGCACTTGTTGAACACCGTTGCTCCCGCGTTGGCATCGCCCTCCTGAGCATTAACCCCGCAGGCAGAAAAGATCGCAACTGACACGCCGATCAGAAGGATTTGATATTTCATGGTATCTCCTCGTTCGCCAAGGGTGCCCTTTGACGAGGGCAGGTGCCGCTATTCCTCCTGTGGCACCGGCCATCCGGATCGCTGGACCTCTCGCGCAATGGCGACAGGGACTTTTGATCCATTCAAAAAAGTTACCTGCCGGCGAATGTAAGTCAACCCTTGATACGCCAATCGGGCCTGCCATGGATGGCACGGATCGGAAGTTGTGATTGACGGGCCGACGTGATGCTCCTAACTTCCCCATTATCTCTTCCCGGCACCGGAAGAGGCTGTGATTGGCTGGTGGCGGCGCATGCAGCCGCCTGTGCAGAAGGAACGGCTGCGGCAAGCCCGTGGGTCGAAAGGTGCGATATGCCTTTTATCGAACTCATTTTGACAATTTGTCTTGCGGACAAGCCTTTGAGCTGTCGGGAGGAGCACCTCCATTTCGAAGATAGGGGAAGCCTGACAACCTGTATGCTCCAGGCACCCCCGCAGATTGCGAAGTGGTCTACGGAACATCCGCGTCTGCGTGTTGTCAGATGGCGATGTGAATACCCGACGAAGAGCCGGGACATCTAGAAACGAAACATCGGATGCGGCGCATGGGAGGAAGGACTTATGGGAGGCGGGATCGGCCGGTTATTTCGGATTGCATTATTGTCGCTGGCGACATTCTCTACCCAAGCGATAGGGCAGGCCGCGGCCGCGGAGGTCGTTCGTGTCGGCGTTCTCAAATTCGGTACGGTGAGTTGGGAGCTCGATACGATCAAACGGCATAAGCTCGACGAGAAACACGGGATCACCGTGGATGTGCAGGAATTTGCCGGCGAAGACGCCACGAATGTCGCGTTGATGGCCGGAGCGGTCGATGTGATCGTTTCGGACTGGTTGTGGGTTTCGCGGCAGCGCGCCACAGGCATCGACTTGACCTTCGTTCCCTATTCCACGGCGGTCGGAGCTATCATGGTTCCGCCAGACTCTCCGATCAAAAACCTCGGCGATCTCACCGATAAGAAAATAGGCGTTGCGGGCGGTCCTTTGGACAAGAACTGGCTTCTGATCCAGGCCATGGCGAAGAAGGATTATTCCAGGGACCTGGCCAAGACAAACACGATCGTCTACGGCGCTCCGCCATTGCTGACGGAGAAGGTGCAGCAGGGGGAACTCGATGCGGTTCTCAATTTCTGGAATTATTGTGCACGGCTGGAGGCGAAGGGATTTCGCAGACTGACCGGAGGACATGAGGCCGCCGCCGCGCTTGGCGCCTCCGGGCCGATCGTTGCTCTGGGATATATCTTTCATGAAGCCTGGGGCAAGGCTCATCCATCCGCGATCGACGGCTTCGTAGCGGCAAGTGCCGATGCAAAGGCGCTGCTCGAAAGTTCCGATGACGAGTGGAAAATGCTTGCCCCGATGCTTCGGGGTGACGAGAGTGAGCAGAAGGTCATGCGCGATCGCTATCGCGAAGGCATTCCCAAACGCCCGCCCGCAGAAGCGGAAAAGGACGCGGAAACGCTTTATTCCGTCTTGGCGACGATCGGCGGCGAGGATCTCGTCGGATCGTCGAAAGAACTGGCGCCGGGCACCTTCTGGGGGGCGGAATAGGTGAGTTCGGCCTCTCTTGGCTCATCGTCGCAAGGGCAAACAGAGAAAACGGCACGAAGACGCAGCTTCGGGCCGTTCCTGACGGTCGTGGCATCGGTCGTCGTTCTGGCCATAGTGTGGCATCTGTCAGCGACCCTGTGGCCGAGTCATGCCTTCCCGCCACCGCTTGACGTCCTGCGCGCCATGGCCCGCGAGACGGCGAGGGGTGAGATACCCTATCATCTGGCGATCACTCTTGGTCGCGTAGCGGTCTCATTCCTGCTCGCCATGATCATTGGTTCGGCGATCGGCATCTTTCTCGGAAGCCATCCGCGCGCCGACCGGTTTCTCGATCCCTGGGTCATTCTTTCCCTGAACATCCCGGCACTGGTGATCATCGTTCTTGCCTATATCTGGTTCGGGCTGAATGAGGTGGCTGCTATCGGCGCCGTGGCCTTCAACAAGATCCCGAATGTGATTGTCACGATGAGGGAAGGGGCTCGTGCGCTCGATCTGAATTACACGGACATGGCAAAGGTCTACAAGTTCGGGCCTCTTGCGCGATTGCGCCATGTCCTGCTGCCACAGCTGCAGCCTTATCTGGCTGCGGCCTCACGTTCCGGCATTTCGCTGATCTGGAAGATCGTCCTCGTCGTAGAGCTTCTGGGTCGGTCGAATGGTGTCGGTTTCCAGATCAATCTCTATTTTCAGCTTTTCGACGTCGCTTCCATCCTAGCCTATACGCTGGCCTTCGTCTGCGTAATGCTTGTCATCGAATTTCTCCTGGTACAGCCCCTTGAACACACTTCAACCCGTTGGCGCAGACGCGCAGCTTGAAATCGAAGTCAGGCACAAATCGTTCGAGGCGTCCAGGGGCGGCAGCATCGAAGTCCTGCGCGATCTGAACTTTGCGGTGGAGCGGAACGAATTCGTCTGCCTGGTCGGTCCTTCCGGCTGTGGCAAGACCACGACGCTGCGATTGCTCCTCGGCTTGGACCATTCCTTTGAGGGGCGCATAAAGCTTCCGGGAGAAAGGGAGCCGCGCATAGGCATGGTTTTTCAGGAGCCGATTCTCCTGCCCTGGCGGACGGTCGAGGAAAATGTGCGTCTGGGATTACCGAGAAGCCTGTCTGGCAAAAACCTCGACCATTTGTTCGATGCGCTTGGTCTGTCGGGGATGCGCGCGTTTTATCCCGGAGAACTTTCACTCGGGCTCGCACGCCGCGCTGCTCTTGCCCGGGCGCTTGCAATCGAGCCCGATCTCCTGGTTCTCGACGAACCCTTCGTCTCCCTTGATGAAGCGACCGCACAGCAGCTCCGTTATCTGCTGCTCGAAATTTGGTCGGAGCGTCCGACGACGGTCTTGATGGTGACGCATAACCTTCTCGAGGCTATCATGCTGGCCGACCGGATCATTGTACTGTCGCCACGCCCATCCCATGTCGTGGGCTCGTTTCTGGTGCGCATTCCCCGGCAATCCAGAAATGCTCAAGTTTGCAGCGACATCCTGCGCTCGTTCCACGAGAAATTTCCGGCACGGGCCGCTACCTGACTTAGAAGCAGCGTATATCCGCTTCGGCCTGTGCCCTTTTCAGTTCCGCTATTGCGGCTTTGGCAGGGGCACTTTCGCGAAACAGTGCGCCGTTTTCTCCAGCGACCAACCCCATTTGCCTGAATGTGGCGGCTGTCTCGTAGCGGTCGTAGGGAATGATGGATTCGATGACATCGATCGAACAGGAGCAGCGATCGAGAGTGGCCCGGTTCTCACCATTGGCTTTCATGCAGGCATAGACATATTCAGCGATGACATTGGTCGGATAGGTGGTCGCCGCTGCCACTGGGACTGCGAAACCTATTGCTGCAGATGCGAACACGGCGACGGGAAACTTCGCAAGCGTAACCATGGGATGTCCTTTCCGTATAGCGCAGTTGTCGCCTCTGGCAAGAGGGGCAAATACTTTCCTAAGTATAATTCCAAAATCGCGTCAATATCCAGCAACATAGGATAATTTTCCGAATATAAATTGCTGCATTGCAGAATAATATGCTGCGTCGCAGCGAATATTGCTGAGAAACACGCTTGCGGAAAGTAATTCTATCTCTTATGGTTAGGTTGTTTCCGGCTTCAAGGACGTTGCCGTCAAGGGAGTGGTGACAGTCTTCGTAGGCCAAGCGGGTGGGCGGTAACGGTGCCCTCCGCGCGCCTGGCTTAGGTCGTGACACGCTGCCGGAAATACTTCCCACATGCTGAACCGGTGACGCGGGCTTCTGTTATGAAACAGGTGCCGCCGCAATAAGTCATCTGTGCGAACTTCGGGAGGACTAAATGCGTGTACGTGCAAACTTCATAAAATCGGGATTAGTGGCGACTGCGGTGTCTTTGTCGTTGGCTGGAGGAGTGTTTGCCAATGATGAAGTCCAGAAGTTGATCTCCGATTCCAAGAACTGGGCGATTCCGACGGGTGATTATGCCAACACCCGCTATTCAAAATTGAACCAGATCAACAAGGACAATGTGAAGAACCTTCAGGTCAAGTGGACGTTTTCGACAGGCGTGCTGCGCGGTCATGAAGGTGGACCTCTGGTGATCGGCGACGTCATGTACGTTCATGCGCCGTTCCCCAATACAGTCTATGCGCTCGACCTCAACAATGACGGCAAGATCCTTTGGAAATACGAGCCCAAGCAGGATCCGAACGTCATTCCGATCATGTGTTGCGACACGGTCAACCGAGGCGTTGCTTATGGCGACGGCAAGATCATCCTCAACCAAGCGGATACGACCGTCACCGCTCTCGACGCCAAGACAGGCAAAGTCGCCTGGCAGGCGAAGAACGGCGAGGATACCGCTGGCGGCAAGGGGGAGAGTGGAACGTCCGCACCGATGATCTTCAATGACAAGGTTCTGATCGGCATATCGGGCGGCGAGTTCGGTGTTCGCGGCCATGTGACCGCGTATAACCTGAAGGATGGCTCTGTTGCCTGGAAGGCCTATTCGACCGGGCCCGACTCGGAAACCCTGATGGATGGTGAGAAGACCACCCAGCTCGGCAAACCGGTTGGCAAGGACTCCGGCATCAGCAGCTGGGAAGGCGAGCAATGGAAGCAGGGCGGCGGAACGACCTGGGGCTGGTACGCCTTCGATCCGAAGCTGAACCTGGTCTATTACGGAACCGGCAATCCCTCGACGTGGAACCCGGTACAGCGGCCCGGCGACAACAAATGGTCGATGACCATCTTCGCCCGTGACGCCGACACCGGCATGGCGAAGTGGGTCTATCAGATGACCCCGCATGACGAATGGGACTACGATGGCGTGAACGAGATGATCCTCGTCGACGGGATGCAGATCAACGGTGCAGCCCGGGATGTACTGGTTCATTTCGATCGTAATGGCTTTGCCTATACGCTGGATCGCGGAAACGGCGAGTTGCTGGTTGCCAAGAAATACGATCCGGTGGTCAACTGGGCGACGGAAGTCGTGATGGACCCGAAGAGTGATCAGTATGGGCGTCCGCAGGTCGTGGCTCAGTATTCGACCCAGCAGAACGGCGAGGATACCAACACGACGGGCGTATGCCCGGCAGCGCTTGGTACCAAGGACCAGCAGCCGGCTACCTACTCACCGAAAACCGGTTTGTTCTACGTGCCGACGAACCATGTCTGCATGGACTACGAGCCATACAGGGTGAGCTATACGGCAGGTCAGCCCTATGTGGGTGCGACAGTGTCGATGTATCCGGCTCCCAAGAGCCATGGCGGCATGGGCAACTTCATAGCCTGGGATGCTGCCAAGGGTGAGATCGTCTGGTCCAAGCCCGAGCAGTTCTCGGTGTGGTCAGGCGCGCTGTCGACCGAAGGCGATGTCATCTTCTACGGCACGCTGGAAGGCTACATCAAGGCTGTCGATAAGGACGGCAACGAACTCTACAAGTTCAAGACGCCGTCCGGGATCATCGGCAACATCAACACCTTCGAGCACAACGGCAAACAGTATATCGCCGTGCTTTCGGGTGTTGGCGGCTGGGCTGGTATCGGCCTCGCAGGTGGTCTGCTCCAGGCCGAAGGCGCGGCTGCCTGGCAAACGGCTGTCGCCGGCCAGAAAGCGCCCACCGATGAACAGCAGTCGATTTCAACAGCAGGTCTCGGCGCGGTCGGTGGGTATGCCGCTCTCGCCGACTATACGACGCTGGGCGGTCAGCTCACCGTCTTCGGCCTCCCGGATTGATAAACGGGAACCATAGGCACGCCGACCTCGCTTAAAGAGGCGGCAGGCAGAGAAACGAGGGCCCGGATCACCGGGAATTCCCTGGCGGGCTCTCGATTTTGCCACGCAACCCACAACCCACCTGTCAACGCCGCATTGCGACAGCCAAGCTGTGTTCGTGGCGAAATGAGAAAGAGGTAGGAATGTCTGTCTGCAAAACAGTCTCGGTTATCACTATGTCTATTGTCATCAGCTCCAGCATCACCTTTGCCGCTGACGACAAACAAAAGGCTGCAGCCGTTACCGATGAAGACGGTAAGTATTTTGACGCCGATGGAAACCCGACGTTCAAGCTTCAGGATGATGGGACGGTGGACTGGTACACGTTCAGTGGATATCGCCGTTATCATTCGGACTGTCACACCTGTCATGGACCAGACGGAATGGGTTCCAGCTATGCTCCGGCGCTGGTCAACTCGTTGAAGACGATGGATTACGCGACGTTTCTTTCGATCGTCGCCGAGGGGCGTAAGAATGTCGGCGGCGGCAAGGAAAACGTCATGCCCGCTTTCGGCAACAACAAGAACGTCTATTGCTATATGGACGATATCTACATTTATCTGCGAGCGCGTGCCGTCGATGGGATCCCGCGCGGCAGACCTCCCAAGAAAGCTGACAAGCCGCAGGCCGCCAAAGATCAAGAAGCATCGTGCATGGGGAGCTGAGCATATGCCTGCACGCAAATCCTGCGGTCTTTATATGCTCTGCGTGATCGCGGCGATTGCCGCGGTTCCCACCGCGGCATTCACGCAGACAGCCGGGCTCGGCGCCGCAGGCGAATTGGTGGATCCGGACGTGCTGCGTGTCTGCGCCGACCCTTCCAACATGCCGTTCACGGATGAAAGCGGGGAAGGCTTCGAAAACAAGCTGGCGGAACTCGTTGCGGTGAAGACTGGCCGCAAGTCGGTCACCTACACATGGTATCCGATGGCAACCGGCTTCGTCCGGAATACGCTGCGGGCCAACCGCTGCGATATCATCATGGGTTACGCCCAAGGTGACGAACTCGTGCAGAACACCAATGCCTACTACCGCTCGACCTATGTCATGGTTTTCAAGAAGGGTAGCGGCCTGGATGGCGCAGAAGCCATCGAAGATCCCAGACTGGCCGGCAAACGGCTCGGCATTGTCGCCGGAACGCCGCCGAGCGCCAGCATGGCAAAGGCCAACCTGATGCGGAATGCCAAGACCTATCCTCTGATGGTGGATACGCGCTCGATGCCGTCCATGGCCGAGGTAATGTTGAAGGATCTTCAGAACGACGTCATCGATGTGGCCGTTCTCTGGGGGCCGATGGCCGGCTACTATGTCAAGGAAATAAATCCGGATCTTGTCGTGGTGCCGCTTCTCAAGGAGAAGGTCAGCCATATGTCCTATCGCATCACCATGGGAGTCCGTCCCTCCGACCAGGAGTGGAAACGCGCCTTGAATACCGTGATCAGGGAGAACCAGTCGGAGATAAATCGGATTCTCCTGCAATATATGGTTTTTTTCAAGCAGAAGACGGCCTACGAGAT
>NZ_JBEAAL010000084.1:0-983 GCF_040066075.1 Neorhizobium phenanthreniclasticum | reverse complement strand
CGCCGGCCGTACACGAGGCTGCCACCATGCCCTCGGCGCAGGCCACCAGTTCCTCGCCGTTCAGCAGATAGACGTCATTGGCATCGAAATAGGGATAGCCATAACCCGGACTTGCCCGCTCGATCACGTCGAAACCGTCCAGCCCCAAGGCATAGCCCAGCCAGCCCTGGTAAAGCCCGCCGAGCCTCGTCTTGCGGGCTGAACTGTAGGAAAGCGCGATCTTCGGCTCCAGGCCGCGGAAGGCAGGCACGTCGATGCCGATCTTCTGGGTGAAGAAGCCGTTGCCGCCGATCTCCGGCACCGATGGCCTTTCCGGCGCGTTGACCGCCGGTGCTTCCTGGCTGGTTGCCGCCGCCGCCATCGCCGTCATCGCCTGCGGTTCCGCAGCATCCTCGTCGGTCGCCTCGGCATCCGCCTTGTCAGCCTGCGGCTCTTCGCCTTCGCCGTCATCATCGGCCGGCTTGCCGAGCGCCGTGCCGTTTGTCTGACCCACCTCGTCCTGGCCGTCGACGCCCTTGCCGTTGACGCCTGAGCCCTGGCCGATCGCCTGGGCCCGGTCCACCGCCCGATCGTCGGAAGAAACGCCGGAGCCATCCGGCTGCACGACCTGACTGCCCGAAGCGCCGGCAGATCCACCCTGCCCCGCCTCCACGGAACTCCCGCCGAGACCACCGTTGCCGAAGCCACTCCCGCCACTGCCGAAGCCACCCCCCGTCGGCGTCTGGTCGGCGGCAAACGCAACACCGCCGAACATCCCATCCAGCAGCACCGCTCCCGTCACCCCACCCGACAAACGCAAAGCGATACCGTGGCGGCCAAAGCCGCAAACCTTACCCGACTATCTCGCATGAGCCCCCTCGACGCGAATCAGAACGTAATCAAAACACAACCCATCCTAGAATGCCCAGACCACAAACCCACCCCCCCCCCAAATCATGGTGACCCCCAAATATACCCAGCAGACACAATGTCTTGCATATTAC
>NZ_JBEAAL010000083.1:0-1007 GCF_040066075.1 Neorhizobium phenanthreniclasticum | reverse complement strand
TTGACGCCAAGCCGCAATCGCTCGGAACGGGTGCCATGTTGGGTGCGCTGCAGAACCTTCAGGATCGATGTGAGGTTGGCAATCCGCTCGTTGGCACTCTTCTCCACCGCCTCCAGCCGCGCGATCTACGCGGCTTGCGTCGTCTTCGCACGGGCTCCGCGGTCAAAATCTCAAAGGTTCGAGGGTGATTCACACTGTCGCTCATAGAATTCTCCGCATGACTCATGCAGAAAATCGCCGATCAGCAGTACGAAAGATACGTGGGGTGGTCTACGTGCTTACACTGTTCCCCGATAGGGTGAAGAAACGGGCTCACGGTTTTGGATCGGGCCCAGCAGCCTAGAGGAACAGTCGAGATGGAATATATTGGACTTGATGTGTCGATGAAAGAGACGGCGATCTCAATTCGGCGAGAAGGTCAGCGGATTTGGCGCGGCAAGGTGGATTCGGATCCTAAGTTGATTGCCGAGGTCATCCGTAAGCGCGCACGGCAGGTGCAGCGGGTTGTCTTTGAGACTGGTCCATTGTCGATCTGGTTCTGGCACGCGCTGCAGGCGGAAGGACTGCCAGCGATCTGTATTGATGCACGCCATGCGGCTAAAGCGCTCGATATGGCGCCCAACAAGACCGATCTTAATGACGCCGACGGCTTGGCGCAGCTTGCCGAGATTGGTTACTTCAAAGAAGTGCGGGTGAAAGGCTTCGACAACCGGCCTGACCGTCCGCTGCCAACTTGATGAGAACCTCTATCCCGCCGGCATCAAAGTCTCCGACCAGGAAATGGCTGCATTGAACATCCTGCGCAACAACTTCCACGGCGAATGGAACTACTCAATCCGCCCGCGAGTACCAAAATCAGAGCCGTAATTTATCGACGCTGCCTAAGGTCATCCGAAAAGGGTCTCGCCATCCTGGCCGGCCTCCTGCACCGGCCTGAATGGTGAATCTGATTTGCTCACAAAAGGGAATCTGGAGGGTTCTGTGAGGTCCGGGCGCTGGGCATGCGG
>NZ_JBEAAL010000082.1:0-1189 GCF_040066075.1 Neorhizobium phenanthreniclasticum | reverse complement strand
GCGCGCCAGGCTCCACAGCTCAAAGCCGAAGAAGGACCGGTCGGCCAGGCACAACATGTCCGGCTCAAGGCACGCCAGGACGGCCTTGGCGAGCGTGACCTCGCTGGTCGCGCAACCGGCCATCTGGTTGGCGAACAACACCTGCGTGCCGTTCTCGACCAGGCTGACAAAGCGGATTTGCGGATAAGCGCTCGCGCCGCGACTGGCGCCGGGATAGCCAAACGCGGCAACGTTGGCCGCTTCGTCGGCGACGTCGAGCGTGCTGCCGTCGAGGCTCACCAAACGCCGCCCCTTGTACCAGGCGCCGCGCGTGGCGGCTGTGGCAATCGGCGCGACGATCTCATCATGCAACTGCCGCATGACTTCAAAGCCCAGCCGGGCACGGGCCTGCGAAATGGCGGACTTGCCGGCGACCTTGACCGCGACCGACGGATCGCGCAGCCATTGCAGCCCTTCCAGAAGGCAGCGCAGCACCTCGCGGTAGGACGACGTCATGTAAAGCGCCAGGGCGATGACGTAATAGACCACCACATGAGCCGGCAGGTCGCGCTCGCGGATGCTGCCCTTGCCGGCCGCCGTCAGGATGGCCCGGATCCTCGCCACAGGAAAGGTCTTGGCGATCACGCCGAGGCTAATGTAATCGCTGACCCGGCTGCCTTCGGGAAGAATTGCAACGGTGCGTGCCATGTGATTCGCCTCCTGCGCCATAGCACGCGGCAGGAGGCGAGATCATGGTTAATGAATCCTTAATCAGCCATTAAATAAACGGCATTGGGGTTAGACGCGGAAAATTAAAAGGGCGTCTCACGAAAGTCGGAACACAACAGATCTGGCTTGTCAGCCTGTCTCAGGCCTCAACAAGAACCTCACATGGAGAGTCACTATGGCAAAGCAATTGAAAACGCCTTCTCAAAGTTGAAGGCCATGTTGCGGGCTCGGGCAGAGAGAAAGATCGATGCTTTGTGGGACGCGGTCGGCGCATTGATGCCCCGCTTCACGCCGACAGAATGCGCAAACTACTTCAGGGCTGCTGGATATGACCCGGATTGAACAGGATCTGCTCTAGTGTGACGTCTCAGAGATTATGACGGGTTGTTCTATGCCCAGAATTGGCAGGTCTTGCGGGGGGACGAGCAGTTGGATGCTGCGCGCGACACCTGGTTGCTTTTGGATCAATCCGATTTTCTCA
>NZ_JBEAAL010000081.1:0-1242 GCF_040066075.1 Neorhizobium phenanthreniclasticum | reverse complement strand
AGATCGCGCGGCTGGAGGCGGTGGAGAAGAGTGCCAACGAGCGGATTGCCAACCTCACATCGATCCTGAAGGTTCTGCAGCGCACCCAACATGGCACCCGTTCCGAGCGATTGCGGCTTGGCGTCAACGACGAACAGGTGTCCTTTGCCTTCGAGGAAGTCGAGACCGGCCTTTCGGCAATCCAGAGCGAGCTTGATCATGCGGCCAAAGACAAGCCGAAACGAGCACCACGTCCGCGCAAGGGTTTTGCCGCTCATCTCGAACGCATCGAGGAAGTGATCGAGCCGGAGATCCCGGCCGGCTGCGAGGGGCTGGAAAAGGTCCTGATCGGTGAGGATCGCTCGGAACGACTGGATGTCGTGCCGCCGAAGTTCCGGGTCATCGTGACGCGTCGCCCCAAATATGCCTTCCGGGGCAACGATGGCGTGCTCCAGGCTTTGGCACCGGCACACATCATCGAAAGTGGCCTGCCGACGGAGCGGCTGCTCGCCTATATCGCCGTCTCCAAATACGCCGACGGCCTTCCGCTCTACCGGCAGGAGGCAATCTATCTACGCGACGGTGTCGAGATCAGCCGATCACTGATGGCCCAATGGATGGGGCATCTGGGCTTCGAACTGCAGATATGCGCCGACTACATCCTTGAGCGCGTCAAGGAGGGCGAAAGGGTCTTCGCCGACGAAACGACCTTGCCCACTCTTGCGCCCGGTTCGGGGAAAACGACGAAGGCCTGGCTTTGGGCTTATGCTCGCGATGATAGACCCTATGGCGGAACCAGCCCGCCGATGGTGGCCTATCGGTTTGAGGACAGCAGGGGCGCTGATTGCGTGGCGCGTCATCTCGCCGGATTTGGCGGCATCCTGCAGGTAGACGGCTACTCGGCCTATACCAATCTCGCCAAGACGCGTGCCAAGGCCGGCAGCAATGAAACGATCCGGCTCGCAGGGTGCTGGGCGCATCTACGCCGCAAGTTTTACGACCTCCACATCAGTGGTGTCTCAAAGGCTGCAACGGACACGATCATCGCGATGATCGAGCTGTGGCGCATTGAGGATGAGGTCCGCGGTCGGGATGCCGACAGCCGTTCCATGCTGCGTCAGGAAAAATCTGTAACCATCGTCTCCGGCCTCTTTGATCTTTGGGAAAAGGAACTGGGCAAGGTCTCTGGCAAGTCCAAGACCGCCGAAGCGATCCGCTACGCGCTCACCCGGCGCGAAGCACTGGAGCGCTTCCTGACGGACG
>NZ_JBEAAL010000080.1:0-1260 GCF_040066075.1 Neorhizobium phenanthreniclasticum | reverse complement strand
AATTAAACTCTCCTTTGTACTTGGCGCCCCCTTCGTCAGGCTGCCTTTGTGGGGGGAATGGGAACTGTTGTCGCAATCGCCCAGACGAAAGCAGCGAGTTCGCGCGCGATGGCGACGGTGACGATGTTGGTGGGGCGCCCGCTGGCCTGCATGCGTCGGTATCGCTGACATAGCCGTACCTGCGCCTTCCAGGCGATCGCCCTGATCGCTTCAGGCAGCCCCTCCGTTCGCTTCAAGATTTCCTGGCCGACACGGGCCGGCAATCTGTAGGTCCATGCACCTTCGACCAGCATGCGTCTTGCCCGGGTGTTGCCCGCCTTGGTGATCGAGCCGCGCGACACGCTGGCGCCTGTGGAATGTTCCCTGGGGACCAATCCCAGCCAGGCCATGAACTGGCGTGGGTTGCTGAAGCGTCTGAAGTCGCCGATCTCCGATACCAGTGTCACCGCCGAGATCTGTGCGACACCGCGCAGGGCCTGGATCGCTTCGACGACAGGGTTCAGCGACCAATCCGGCAAGAGCGCCAGCATCTGCCAGGTCAGCCGTTCCCGCCGTTCCTCGATCTGTTCGATGGCACGAATGTATTCTTCCATAGCGATCTGCTGCGCACGGTGATCAAAGCGCTGTGTCGCCAGCCAGTTTCGATGAGCTCTTGTCCAATGAGAGCGGCCTTCGAAGACCCGGCCGTGCCGGAGCAAAAACGACAAGAGATGCTGGCGTGCCCGTCGTAAATCCGAGACGGCCGCTTCCCGTGCCCGGCAAAGATCGCGCATGGCCTCATGCGTCTCGTCGGGAACCCAGATGGACGATAGTTCACCTGCTCGCAACAACGCGGCAAGCGCGACAGCATCACGCCGATCTGTCTTGATCTGAAGTCCCGGCCGGGTCGGAACCAGCGATGGCGCAACGACAAGGCAGTCATAACCCAGTGCTGAAAGCTGACGATACAATCCATAGCCCGTCGGGCCGGCCTCATAGCAAAAGCACAGGCGTCCGTGACGTCCGGCAAGCTTGTCGACAAATTTGCGCACTGCATCGGCACGGTTGGCGATTTCGCCGTAATAACGAACCTCGCCTTTGCGGCCTGCTTCCGCCAGACCGATCGCGATTTTTTCCTTACTCACATCCAAACCAACGTAAAGTGCGATATCATCGACCACGGCTCGTCTCCTATGTTTGAGGCTCTGGCTCTGCAGCTAACCCTCGTTCTGAACATAATGCGAGACGAGCCACCCTGTCGGCCAAGGACATGGGGTCTCA
>NZ_JBEAAL010000079.1:0-1283 GCF_040066075.1 Neorhizobium phenanthreniclasticum | reverse complement strand
CATGTAAACGTTCGTCCAGCGCGTCGACGGCGTGTAGTCAACCGCAACCGAACCGCCCGTCTCGAACTTCACCGTGCGGAGAAGATTCGGATTGCCGGCGCCGGGGTTGGAGACATAGGTGCTACCGGTTCCGCTCACTACGTCCGGCAAGCCGTCGCCGTTGAAGTCGCCAAAGGCAATGGTCTGGTCGAAGTCTTTTTCGTCTAGCCGCCATTGCGCCCCGCTCGCCGTAAAATTGAGGCGCCAAGGTTTACGGGTCGGAAGGGCGATATTCTGGCCCGTGCTCTTCGGTGCGAGTATCTCGACACGACCATCGCTGTCGACGTCCAGAAGCGCCGGAGATCCGGGGATCTCGCCACTTGCCACCTGCACAAACGACTTGCCGGTCGACAGGTAGACGACGAGTGAATAGTTGGTGCCGGGCTCTCCATAAAAGCGCAAGATATCAGGGGCCCCGTCTCCATTCAGGTCCCCAACGACACAGCGATAGCTGCCGCAATTGACGCCGGTACTGGATGTCGCCCAGGCGCCGTTCGCGAAACGATAGGCGACCGCATTGCTCTCCCGGGTCAGCACTCCTTGGAGGCCGTTGCCCGCGAAGTCTGGTGCGCCGACGAGCGACTTGCCGAAATCGATGACTTTATCCAGCCCGTCACCATCGTGATCCAGAATCGCCCCATTCTGATCCACTGCAGCGCAGACTGCAGAATAGGTGCTCGAGCAGGCTGTCAGGCTCATGTTGAGGTTCTGGTCCAGCCGGCCGACGCGATATTCCGTATGCTTCTCGGTGATCTGAGAATCGCTGGTGCCCCACGTAAAGCGCCATTTGAACTTGAATGCGGTGTCTCTTGGCCTGCCGGCTACAAACCGTCCTCCGACGATCTTGATCTCCAGGGAACCGGGATCGGCCTGGTTCGTCCACTCCCCTTCTGGAACAAAGGTACCGGCCACCGTACCGTCATTGTTGAACCTGACATAGCGCCAGGAACGGTTGCGACTAAGATATTGCTCGTCGCAGACCATCTCCCAGCACCGGGACGTATTGGCAAGCCAGCCGTAAAGTTCGTCCTTTCCGTCGGAATTGAAGTCACCAGCGCTCATTTGGACAGGCGAAGCGGAGTTTGGGGTGAATTTTACCTGCCCACCCGTTGCCCCAGGCTTGGCGGCATAGCTGTACGCCAGGTTGTCGTAGGTCATCTGCCGGATGGTTTTGACGGTGGTGCCGGTGATGGTGCCGTCCGCGGCGACAGTGGCATCCTTGCCGTAACGGTCGACCTTGACGA
>NZ_JBEAAL010000078.1:0-1471 GCF_040066075.1 Neorhizobium phenanthreniclasticum | reverse complement strand
CTCCAATGAAAGAACACAAGGGGCAAAACACCTTCGGTTGGCGGCTTTTCCTTGGGTTCGGTTATGTTTTGACCGGCGTTTTGACCGATCGGCTAAATCTCTTCCCTCCGCTGGACAGGTTGTTCCCGTCCTTCGGTCTTGAACCATGCTCCAATGCGTGACCCTGATGCGTCAGCTTCGGTCACAGAATGGCGTTCGGCTCCCGGTTTCCCATTCTCCTTTAAGAGCGCAGCCCAGTTTTACCGGGCTCGCTAGCCACTCATCAGGACAACCGGGATATTGTCGACGCGCCTTCCGTGGTGCTGGTGTCGCGCTGCTCATAGGCGCGCTGATCACGCAGGATCTGGAAGGCGATCGTCAAAAGCTTGCGCGCGATGGCCACACGCGCCTTGTTCACTCCTCTGAACTTCAGATGCTCGTATTGGGCCTGCAGCTGCGCATCGCTGGCGATGGCGGGGGCGACCGCCTCGACGAAGGCCCAGCGCAGCCACTTGTTGCCCTGCTTGATGATTTTGCCGTGAAAGGTCTTGCCGCCGCTCGAATAGGTCGACGGCACAAGCCCGGCATAGGCGGCAAGCTTCTTCGGGTTGCGAAACCGCGATATGTCATCGATCTCCGCATCGATCAGCCGGGCGAAGAACTCGCCGATGCCGGGGATCGTCTTCAACAGCTTCACATTGGCATTGGCTTTGGTCATCGCCCGGATAGTTGCTTCCGACTGTTTGATCCTGACATCGATGTCGCCGATGAAGGCAAGACCTCGGTCGATCTGAATGCGGTCGATCTCCGAGACCTTGACCTGCGCAAGTTGAATGCGGCCGGCCTTGCCGAACAGATCACCAAGCTTCTTCAACTGCGCCGTCTGCTCGGGATAGCGATCAAACACCGTGACGATGCGGTTCTTCACCATCGTGCGCAGCCGCACATAAAACATCCGCTCGCGTAGCGCGACACGCAGCTGTCGTGCCTTTTCGCTGGGCGCCCAGGCCTCCGGCACCAGGTCGGCCCTGAGCAGATGCGCCAGCACCGTCGCATCGATCTTGTCGGTCTTGATCTTGGCATCGGCAATCGCCTTGACCTTCCACGGGTGGGCGAGAACGACATCATCACAAATGTCGTCGAGCCAGTCGTACATCACCATCCAGTTGCGGGTCGCCTCGACAACCGCGTGGCTGTTGTCGCGGTAGCGTTCCAGAAACCCGCCGAGCGACTGGCGGTCGTTCTTCACCCGACCGGAGCGCAACGTCTTGCCACCGCTGTCCTGGACGACCAGATGGCTGTAGGATTTGTGGTAGTCCACGCCGATATGGTAATCGTAAGAGGCAGTCATGCTTCCAACTCCCTTGTTGAGATCTGCAAAACCCCAATAAGGTAAGCCCAAAGGCCGGAAGTGTGACTGTCCCTCGATCTTCACCTGCATGTCAGTGATCCGTTCTCTCAACGGCCGCGGCCTCTTTCATGCCATCTCCTT
>NZ_JBEAAL010000077.1:0-1577 GCF_040066075.1 Neorhizobium phenanthreniclasticum | reverse complement strand
CATGTAAACGTTCGTCCAGCGCGTCGACGGCGTGTAGTCAACCGCAACCGAACCGCCCGTCTCGAACTTCACCGTGCGGAGAAGATTCGGATTGCCGGCGCCGGGGTTGGAGACATAGGTGCTACCGTCTCCGCTCACCAGATCCGGCAGACCGTCGCCGTTGAAGTCGCCGAAAGCGATGTTCTGGTCGAAGTCCTTGACATCAACCAGCCATTGCGCCCCGCTCGCCGTGAACGCGAGACGCCAGGGCATGCGGGTCGGGCGTGCCAGGTTCTGGCTGCGGTTCTTCGGCCCAAGGACTTCCACGCGGCCATCGTTGTCGACGTCCAGCAGCAAGGGAGATCCGAAGATCTCGCCATTGGCAACGCGGACGAATGACTTGCCGGTCGAAAGATAAACGACAAGCTTGTAGTCCCCTCCCGGCTCTCCGAGAAACTGCAGGATGTCGGTAGCGCCGTCTCCATTGAGGTCGCCGAGGACACAACGATTACCCGTACGCCCCTCATTCTTGCACTGTACGCCGCTGGCCGAGGCAGCCCAAGCGCCATTCACAAAACGAAAATTTTCCGCATCGTTCGCCGCTGCTAAAACGCCCTGGCGTCCATTGCCGGCGAAATCGGTCTTTCCGACCAGCGGTTTCGAGAAATTGATACGCGTATCCAAACCATCGCCGTCATGGTCCAGAACCGATCCGCCCTCGGTCAGGAGAGCACACACAGCGGCATAGGTGCTCGAACACGCTCCGAGACTTATATTGAGATTGGCGTCCGCTCGACCGGCGCGGTTTTCCTTATAGTCGGTGTGCGTAGTGCCTTCCTCGGGGGTGAATGATGTCACACGCCACTTGAACTTGAATCCGAGGTCCCTTGGTCTTTCGGCGGCAAACCGCCCGGAGGAAAACTCGACCTCCAAAGAGGTGGAATCGCTCGGTCCCGTGCTTGGCGGCTTTGGGAAATTAACGCCTATGCCGGCCGCCGTGCCGTCATCGGCAAATTTGGTAAAACGCCAGGACCGACGGGGACTAAGATATTCTGCGTCGCAATTGACCTCACCACATTGGGACGTATCGGCGACCCAGCCATAAAGCTCATCCCTGCCATCGGCATTGAGATCTATTGATCCCGCCTGGGCGGACGGGAAACCCCCGTATTCTGTTACCCGGCCTCCGGTTACACCGGGCTTGGCGGCATAGCTGTACGCCAGGTTGTCGTAGGTCATCTGCCGGATGGTTTTGACGGTGGTGCCGGTGATGGTGCCGTCCGCGGCGACAGTGGCATCCTTGCCGTAACGGTCGACCTTGACGAGCCTGGACGTGTTGGAGAACGGCGCCTGGTCGTAGGTCAGGGCATAGACGTTCCGGACCGCCGTCCCCACCTTCACCGAGATCGTCTTCACCCTCTTCTTCGTGTAGGACAGGCTCAAGCCGTTCGCCATAACGAGGAAGTCGGGACGGTCCTCGTAATAGAACGTGATCCCCGCACCCGAATAGCTGATCGACTTGGCATAGCAGCCAGGCAGGTCCGGGCAGCTATAGCCGTAATTGACCACCTGCCCGTTGGTGTCCTTCACCTGGGTCA
>NZ_JBEAAL010000076.1:0-1586 GCF_040066075.1 Neorhizobium phenanthreniclasticum | reverse complement strand
TTGCCACGATAATCAGGGTGCTTGTCCAATATATCCGCGGGCCAAACCTCGTCGGTGGTGAAGCGCTTTGAAAACTCCGCTATCTGCCAAAGATCGGACCGCGCATCGCCCGGAGCCTGCACCAGTTGGTGCCAGACATGGGTGCGGCGCTCGGCATTGCCATAGGCTCCCTCCTTCTCCACCCACATGGCGGCGGGCAAAATGAGGTCGGCCGACATCGCCGTGATCGTCGGATAGGCATCGGAGACGACGATGAAATTGTCCGGGTTGCGGTAACCCTGATAGGTCTCGTTCTTGGTATTCGGGGCTGCCTGGACATTGTTGTTGACCTGCACCCAATAGAAGCTGAGCTTGCCGTCCTTCAACATTCGGTCCTGCTGGACGGCATGATAACCCGGCTTGTCGGGAAGCAGCCCTTCAGGAAGCTTCCACAACTCTTCCGCATGATGCCGGTGCTCGGGATTGGTGACGACCATATCGGCAGGCAGCCTATGCGCGAAGGTGCCGACTTCTCGAGCCGTTCCACAGGCGGACGGCTGGCCGGTGAGCGAGAAGGGGCTGTTTCCAGGCTCGGAAATCTTGCCGGTCAGCAGATGGAGATTGTAGACCATCTGGTTGGCCCACACCCCGCGGACATGCTGGTTGAAGCCCATGGTCCAGAGCGACATGACCTTCCGGTTCGGATCGGCATAAAGTTCGGCAAGCTGCTGCAGAAAGCCGGGATCGGCCCCGGTCAGTTCGGCGGTCTTTTCGAGCGTGTAGTCGGAAACGAATTTCTTGAAGGCGTCGAAATCGATCGGCTCCGTCTTGGTCGGATCACCGGCATTGGTGGCCTTGAGTTCCAGCGGGTCCTCTGGGCGCAGGCCATAGCCGATATTGTCCACGCCTTTCATGAAGGTCGTATGGTTGCGGACGAACTCCTCGTTGACCTTGCCGCTGGTGATGATGTGGTTTGCGATGTAGTTCAGGATGGCGAGATCCGTCCCGGGCGTGAAGATGATCGGTATGTCGGCGAGATCCATGCTGCGATGGGTGAAGGTGGAAAGCACGGCAACCTTGACATGGCCGTGGCCGAGCCGCCGGTCCGCCACACGCGTCCAGAGAATCGGATGCATCTCCGCCATGTTCGAACCCCAGAGCACAAAGGCATCTGCGTTTTCGAAATCGTCATAACAGCCCATCGGCTCGTCCATGCCGAAGGTGCGCATGAACGCATAGGCCGCGGACGCCATACAGTGCCGGGCGTTGGGGTCGAGATTGTTGGAGCGGAACCCCGCCCGCATCAGCTTGGTCGCGGCATAACCTTCGAAGATGGTCCATTGGCCGGAGCCGAACATTCCGACAGCGGTCGGCCCCTTTTCCTTCAGCACCCTCTTGCACTGCTCAGCCATCACGTCGAAGGCCTCGTCCCAGCTGACAGGCTCGAATTCGCCGTCCTTGGCGTATTGGCCGTTCCGCTTGCGCAGCAAGGGCTGGGTAAGCCGGTCCTCGCCATACATGATCTTGGAGAGGAAGTAACCCTTGATACAGTTCAGGCCGCGATTGACCTCCGCCTGCATGTCGCCATGGGTGGCGACAACCTGGCC
>NZ_JBEAAL010000075.1:0-1925 GCF_040066075.1 Neorhizobium phenanthreniclasticum | reverse complement strand
CCTGGAGACAGGATCGCACCCATCACTAGGACCAGCAGAGGGTCCCAACCGGGCGCCGTGAACCAGGGACGAAACGACGACAGCCACTGGCGAAGGATGTGCGGAACAGGATCACCCGACCCGACGCAGTTCTCATTATGATCGGTCATCCAACGGTTCGAATCCGGTCACACGAAACAAGCAAGGCAAGGAGACTGCGGCGAACTGATTCACCCAGTTCAGATCATACAAAATGCGTGCGCTGATACTCGCTATAGGGGGCTGCACGCAGCATATCGGCGCCGCCAACCAACTCAAAATCCCAAAGAATTTTGTACAAAGTCGAGCTTAGGGCGAGCCACCTCACTCCCGAAGAAGGACATACGGCCTTACAGAACAGAGAGCCTGAACTGCGATGCTGATACCAAAGCTTGACAACCGCGACGAGAGAAACACGTGCCATGGGAGCTGCCACTTTCGTCCGGCTTGTCGAACTGATCGATTCAGGAAACTTGACGTAGGACGCATTGCCGCGCATGTTTTCAAGGAAATCGAACCGACTGGTTTGGAAAAAAAGAAGAACAGAGATGACCGAGGAAAAAACCGAGGATCGCTGTTTACTCACCCAGAAGCAGGGCCGCCTTGCCGCCGGTGCGGACCCGGTCAAGCGAGTGCAGATCATCGAAGGTGCAAAGCGTGTCTTCATGAGGCTGGGCTTCGATGCGGCGAGTGTGAACGAGGTTTGCCGCGAAGCCGGCGTCTCGAAAGCTACAATCTACGTCTATTTCGAAAACAAGGAGGATCTGTTCAGCGCTATTGTAGAGGATGAGCGCCAGCGCTTTATGCTCATACTGAACTCTGTTCTAACGGATAGCGTGGAAGTCGAGGCCGGACTCTACCGTTTCGGCGTCGACTTGACAAGCCACGTTACCTCCTCGCATAGCCTCGGCGCAATACGGATGCTCATCGGCGTAGCCACGCGGATGCCGCATCTTTGCAGTCAATTCTTCCATTCTCGGGGCAGAGCCCGGGCTATGCTTGAGGACTTCGTCAAGCGGCACATTGAGCGGGGTAACTTGATCGCAGAGGATCCCGCCCTCGCTGCTAATCAATTTATCGAGCTTGCCAGTGGTAGCCTCTTCAATTTCCGCCTCTTCGGCAATCTGGAGGACGAACCTCCGTGGGAGGAGGTAGATTTCGCCGTAAAGAGCGCAATCCGCATATTCATGGCCGCCTATGCCAACTCGGACACCTCCAGGAGCGCGGTTTCCACTGCCTAGGGCCCTAAAGGCTCAGTCTTTAGTCCGTCCTGAGGATTCCGAAAACTATTTTGTTTTCAGGGATTCCCAAGATGACTGAAGTATAGGCAGCTGCGGGAAATCAGGTTCTGGGGCTCGATTTTCTGGGCAGAGCGTCCGAAAATTCTTTGGATCGATGACGGCATGGGTTGGTTTGGGCCGGAACTCTGTAGGTGACGAGATTTCCCGGATTTCAATGCTCAAAGCCCTGAGAAGGCATGATTGGGCATCTGTTCGCCCCTGTATGGTTCAAAAAAAGTGCGTAGGGCGACCTGTCATACCCTGGGGGCGGCAATCAGACCCGGAACGCCGACAAGGGTGATGGCTCTTTTGATATTGTAGGCCAGCGCCGTCAGGCTGAACTCCCCTCGAACGTTTTCCAGGCGCCGCATGAGGAACGCGCCCTGATACATCCATTGTTTGATCGCGCCGAACGGATGCTCCACGGTACGCATACGGCGTAGACCACAGGAATTCGCATGACGTGCGTGCTATTGTTGTCTGATGGATATCGACGAAGAGTAAGCGCCGTCTCCGCCCCATTGGATTGGGTGTATTTTGAGGCTTGCTGCGTATGCGAGAAGGTTTCCAGTTTTATCTGGAGATTTGCATGGCAGATGATGGATTTGTCGGTCGCTACGAAGTTGT